>JBDIAM010000162.1:0-7913 GCA_039812445.1 Piscicoccus intestinalis
GACGGCGCCGAGACCGACCTCGACATCGGGCACTACGAACGCTTCCTCGACGTGCCGCTGAGCCAACAGGCCAATGTCACGACGGGGCAGGTCTACAGCCGGGTCATCGCCAAGGAGCGCCGCGGGGAGTACCTCGGCGACACCGTGCAGGTCATCCCGCACATCACCAACGAGATCAAGGAGCGGATGCGCGAGCAGTCCGTTCCCCGCGGACCCGACCGGCGCAGCGTGCCGGACGTCATCATCACCGAGATCGGCGGCACGGTCGGTGACATCGAGTCGCTGCCGTTCCTCGAGGCCGCCCGTCAGGTGCGCCACGACCTGGGCCGCGACAACTGCTTCTTCCTGCACGTCTCGCTCGTGCCCTACCTCGCCCCCAGCGGCGAGCTGAAGACCAAGCCCACGCAGCACTCGGTGGCCGCGCTGCGCCAGGTCGGCATCCAGCCCGATGCCATCGTCCTGCGGGCCGATCGGGAGATCCCGCCGAACCTCAAGCGCAAGATCGCGCTGGCCTGCGATGTCGACGTCGAGGGCACGATCGCCTGCAGCGACGCGCCCTCGATCTACGACATCCCCAAGGTCGTGCACTCCGAGGGCCTCGACGCCTACGTCGTGCGGCGCCTGGGCCTGATGTTCCGCGACGTCGACTGGACCGACTGGGACCGGCTGCTGCGGCGCGTGCACGACCCCGCCCACGAGGTCGAGATCGCCCTCGTCGGCAAGTACATCGACCTGCCCGACGCCTACCTGTCGGTGACCGAGGCGATGCGCGCCGGCGGCTTCCACCACGACGCCAAGGTGCGCATCCGCTGGGTCGCCTCCGACACGTGCCAGACGCCCGAGGGCGCCCAGGAGGCCCTCGGCGGGGTCGACGCCGTGCTCGTGCCCGGCGGTTTCGGCGTGCGCGGCATCGAGGGCAAGCTCGGCGCGCTGACCTGGGCCCGCACCCACGAGGTGCCGACGCTGGGCATCTGCCTCGGGCTGCAGTGCATGGTCATCGAGTTCGCCCGCGAGGTCGCCGGCATCGAGGGCGCCAGCAGCAGCGAGTTCGACCCCGACACCCCCGAGCCGGTCATCGCGACGATGGCCGAGCAGAAGGAGTTCGTCGAGGGAGCCGGTGACCTCGGCGGCACGATGCGGCTCGGCTCCTACCCCGCCAAGCTCGCGCGGGGTTCGGTGGTCGCCGACACGTACGGGCGCACCTCGGTCTCCGAGCGCCACCGGCACCGGTACGAGGTGAACAACTCCTACCGCGACCGCCTGCGCGAGGCCGGCCTCGTGTTCTCCGGCACCTCCCCGGACGGCACGCTCGTCGAGTTCGTCGAACTGCCGAAGGAGACCCACCCGTATTACGTGTCCACCCAGGCGCACCCCGAGTTCCTGTCCCGCCCGCACCGCGCGCACCCGTTGTTCGCGGGGCTCGTCGAGGCGGCCCTGGACCGGCAGCGCGCGGGCCGGCTCGTCGAGGTCGAGCGCCCGCAGCCCGGGCAGACCCACGACGAGAGCTTCATGGAGGCGGGCGCGTGACCGACTCCGACGCGACGGACTCGGTGCCGCCCTCGGGCCTGGACGCCCCCACCCTGCCCGCCGACCAGCTGCACGACCGGCACGAGGCTCGCCCCGCGCTGAACCGCGAGGTGCGGTACCACGGCATGGTGTGGGACGTGCAGCGCGATACCTTCGACCTCGGCGAGGCCGGGGTCGTGCAGCGCGAGTATCTGGAGCACCCCGGGGCCGTCGTCATCGCGCCCTACCGGGAGCGCGACGGGCGGGCGCAGGTGCTGATGATCAGCCAGTACCGCCACCCCGTGGGCACCTACGAGTGGGAGCTGCCCGCCGGACTCCTCGACGTGGCCGGTGAGGACCCGCACGCCGCGGCGGCCCGCGAGCTCGGCGAGGAGGTCGACCTCGTGGCCGGCACCTGGCACGTGCTCGCCGACTTCTACTCCTCACCCGGCGGCATGAACGAGGCGCTGCGCATCTACCTCGCGCGCGACCTGACCCCGGTGCCCGTCGCGCAGCGCCACGAGCGGGAGGCCGAGGAACTCGGCATGCCGACCGCGTGGGTCGATCTGGAAGACGCCGTGGCCGCGGCCCTGTCGGGGCGGATCAACAACGCCGCCGCCGTCGTCGGCGTGCTGGCCCTCGACGCCGCCCGCCGCCGCGACTGGGTCACCCTGCGCGACGCCGGCGTGTCGTGGCCGCAGCACCCCCGCTGGATGTCCCGCTGAGGCTCAGGCGAGCTGAGCGGTGGTGATGCAGGTCGCGTCCTGCGGGCCCGTGCTGATCGGCTGGGTCGCGGTCTTGCCGTCGCGGGTGATCGTCAGCGTCGCGGAGATGTCGCGCGGCAGCCACACCGCGACGAACCCGTTGTCGTAGGTCGTCTTGTCCTCGTCGACGAGCACCTGGCCGTCGGCGCCGGTGACCTTGACGTGCACCGGCTCGTTGCGCAGCTCGCCCAGGCACGTCGTCAGGCTGTGGAAGTGGCACTCGTGCGTCGACGACTCGAACGGCGCGACCGAGAGGTAGAAACCGTTGTCGCCGGAGATCGGCAGCGACACCGGCTCCGCCTGGCCGTCCGAGCCGGCGGCGCCCTGGGCCTGCGGCCGCGACAGCAGCAGCTCGTCGGGGCGCACCGAGGCGATGAGGTCGGTCGGGCGCTGCGCGACGCTCGTCGTGTCGAGCTTCTCGATGACCTGTCGGGTGTCCAGGCCGGCCAGGCCGTGGGCGGCGAGCATCGCCTGCGCGTCGGTCGCGCTCGCCCCGGGGGAGGCGGTGCCGGCGGGTGAACCGGTGGGGGAGCCGGCAGGCGCCGAATCCTGCGGCGGCTGGTCGGCGCTCTGCGGAGCCGAGCCGCAGCCGGCGAGCGCGAGGGTGGCGGTGAGAGCGAGGGCGGCGAGGCGCGACGTCATGCCTGCACCTTATGACCGGAAAAGCCCGTCTGAAGTGCCAGACGTCCCCCCGATCGACAGGACTCGGGCAGCGGACAGGATCTGACCGCTGGGGTGCCTAGCGTGCGTGGTGACGGAACGACCGGAGGCCCGGTCGCCGGCCGACGAAGGGACAGCCCGATGAACACCCAGAGCACGCAGAACGCCCTGACCCCCGAGCGCACCGAGCTCATCGAGGTTCTCGCCGAGCACCGCGGCTTCCTGCTGCGCACCGCGGAGGGCCTCACCGAGGAGCAGGCGCGCACCACCAGCACGGTCAGCGCCCTGACGATCGCGTCGATCCTCAAGCACGTCGCCGACACCGAGGAGCAGTGGATGGCGTTCGCCGTCGAGGGCAAGTCGGCCTTCGGTGACTCGAGCGTGTACGACGCCGACGTCGACTGGGAGGCGGTCGACGCCGAGGCGGCGACCAACGACGGCGACTGGTCCGGCAGCGAGTGGGAGGACGACCGGTTCACGCTCACCGACGCCGACACCCTCGACGCGCTGCGCACCCGCCTGGCGCAGGTCGCCGCCCGCACCGAGGAGATCCTGCGCACCGTCGACCTCGACACCCGCCACACGCTGCCGCCGGCGCCGTGGTTCGAGGCGGGTGCCAGCTGGTCGGCTCGTCGTGTCGCCATGCACATGCTCGGCGAGATCAGCCAGCACGCCGGGCACGCCGACATCATCCGAGAGGCGATCGACGGGCAGCGCACGATGGGGTAGAAGCGGTAGACAGTTCGGCCGCGCACCGCCCCGAGCAGGAGTGACGAGCAGGAGTGACATGACGAGCCCGTTCGGCGACCTTTCCGCCACGCCCGCGCGCGGCCCGTGCCCGTGCGGGCGGGCGGGCTCGTACGAGAGCTGCTGCGGCCGCCTGCATCGCGGCGAGGCGCGCGCGGCCACCGCCGAAGACCTCATGCGGAGCCGGTACGCGGCCTTCGCGGTCGGCGACCGCGCCTACCTGCTGCGCACCTGGCACCCCGCGACCCGCCCCGCGGACCTGCGACTCGACCCGACGCAGCGGTGGACGGGCCTGGAGGTGACGGCGAGCGCCGCGGGCGGGCCGGGCGACCGCGACGGCGAGGTCACCTACCGGGCGGCGTTCAGCGCGCAGGGCCGGGCGGGCTCGTTCGTCGAGCGCGCCCGGTTCGCCCGGCGCGGCCGCGCGTGGGTGTACGTCGACGGCTCGGTCGAGGCGCCCGACTCCTGAGTCGTCAGCGACCGCGGACGCGCCGCGAGCCGTTGGCCTGGCCCGTCTCGAAGGTCTGGCGCAGGAAGGCCTCGACGAGGCCGGCGACGTCGGCGGCCTGGTCCATGACGAGCAGGTGACCGGCGTGCGGCAGGAGCTCGAGCCGGGCCCGCGGGATGAGCGCGGCGATGAGCTTGGCGTTGGCCAGCGGCACGACGCTGTCGTCGGTGCCGGCGATGACCAGCGTCGGGCAGCGCAGCGCCCACAGCCACGGCAACCCGCTCCACGTGCTCACGGCGATGGCCTGTCCCAGCAGCGACAGCGGATCCGGGCCCGCCTGGTTGATGGCCTCCTCGTAGGCGGTGAGCGCGTCGTCGTCGCGCGCGACGACCCCGCCGTACGCGTGGCGGGCGAGCGTGCGCGCCCACGGCCGGATCGGGGTCTGGTGGGCGAGCACGGTCAGGCTCGAGATCGGGTCGCTGGGAATCCCGCCCGCCCCGTACACGGCGGCGACGAGCACGAGCCGACGCACGAGCCGCGGCCGGGTGAGCGCGAGCTGCTCGGCGACCGTGCCGCCGAAGCTGTACCCGAGCAGGTCGAGCTGCCGCAGGCCGAGGTCGGTGGCGAGCCGCTCGCACATCGCGGCGAGGGTCGGCACGCACAGCGTCGGGTACGTCGAGGGTGACTTGCCCATGCCCGGCTGGTCGAACGCGACGACCCGGCGGGTGCGCGACAGGATGTCCACGAGGGGGGCGAGCACCTCGAGGTTGGCCGAGGAGCCGTTGACGATGAACAACGCATCGGTCTGCCGCGGGCCGACGTCGAGCACCCGCACCCGGTGGCCCAGCACGGTCGTCATCCGGGTGCCGCGCATCTGGGTTGCGGCCGACCGCACGGTCTGGGACGGCCGGGTCTGCGCGGTGGACGGCGGTTCGGCGGTGGTGCCGGTGCGGCGCGAGCCGCCCGCGGCCTTCTTCGACGAGCGACGAGACGATGTCGCCGACGCGCCTCGAGTGCGTTGCGTCACGGTGAATCCCTCCTGTTCAGGGCGTCGTACGGCGCCGCCACGGTGGGCCGGTCGCGCGGGGGTGGCGCCGCCCGAAGGCGTCGACAGCCGCCCGGCCGGGGCGATCAGACCCCGTGCGCAGACCACATTTCAGGCTACCCACCGACACAGTCGGCGGCCGCCGCGATCCCGGGAGGCTGACACGTGAGTGTGCGCAACGCCACGTTCGAGCGCACTCCCCAGGGCGTCCTCCCTAGCATGGGCGGCAGCGAGGCGGCCGGGCCGAAGCGGCCCCGTGACCTTACCTGATCGCCCGTCTGCGCTCGACGACCCCCGACGCGCCCGCAGGTGACGGACCCGAAGGAGACGGTGATGGACGACGCGACGCAGGCACCCCGGCGGCGCTCGCGGTGGCGCCGGCGGGTGGGCATCGGCTGCCTCGGGCTCCTGGTCATCGGCGCGATCGCCGCCGCGGCGCTGTGGGTCACCAAGCCGTGGGCTCCCGACGTCGAGGTCGTCGACCCCGGGCCGGGCGGGGTGCGGGTCAGCGCAGACGGTCTGCTCGGCAACTACTACGCGGCCGACGAGAGGGCTCCGGGGGTGCTCGTGCTCGGCGGCTCCGAGGGTGGCCTGTCGACGTACCTCGACCTCACGGCCCGGGCCCTGCGCAGCGCGGGCTACTCCACGCTCGCGCTGTCGTACTTCGGTGGCCTCGATCAGCCGCAGGCGATGGACGCGCTGCCGCTGGAAACCTTCGATGCGGCATTGGAGCATCTCAAGAGCCGGCCGGAGGTGGACCCCGAGCGGCTCGCGGTCATCGGCTCCTCCAAGGGCGGCGAGGCCACCGTGCTGCTCGCCGCGCGGCACCCGGAGCTGAAGGCCGCGGTCGGACTCGTGCCGTCGAGCGTCGTCTGGCAGGGCATGGATCTGCAGCGGCCGTGGCGGATGACCTCCATCACCTCGACGTGGAGCGACGGCGGGCAGTCGGTGCCGTACCTGCCGTACTCCGGTTTTCCGACCGGCGACCTCGTGACGATGTACTCGGCCTCCCTGGAGCACCTCGGCGAGCACCCGGACGCGATCATCCCGATCGAACACGCCCGCGGGCAGGTGCTGCTCGTCTGCGGCGAGAACGACACGATGTGGCCGGGGTGCGCGATGTCCCGCCAGGTGCAGCGGCGCGCACAGGAGCGCGGCGGCCCGCCGGTCACGGTGCTCGCCTACCCGGATGCCGGGCACTTCGCGGGCGGACCTCCGGTGCCGGCGGACAGCGAGTTCTACCCGCACCTGGCGGAGCTGGGCGGCACGGTCGAGGGCAACGCCGCCGCCCGCGCGGACAGCTGGCCGCGGATCCTTCAGCACCTGCAGCGCGCCCTGCGGGGCTGAACGATCGGGCAGGCTGGGGTCGTGAGCCCTCGCATCGTCGCCGCCAACCTCGCCGACTGCCGCGACCTGGCCACGCTCTTCGGGCAGCGCGGCGCCGCGGCCACGTGCCAGTGCCAGCGCTACCGGCTGGCCCGGGGTGAGTCGTTCGCCGGCACACCGGTGGGGGTGCGGGCGCAGCGGCTGCGCGAGCAGACCGCCTGCGGCGACCCCGCGTCGCCGACGACCAGCGGACTGCTCGCCTATCTCGACGACGAACCGGTCGGCTGGTGCGCGCTCGCGCCGCGGGCCTCGTATGAGGGCTTGGTGCGCAACGCCAACCAGACCGCCTGGCGGGGCCGCGCCGAGGACCGGGGCGATCCCACGGTCTGGGCGATCACCTGCGTGTTCACCCGTCCGGGCCGGCGTGGTCAAGGCATCGCCTCGGCCCTGGTGGAGCACGCCGTGACCGTCGCGCGCGGCCGCGGCGCCGGCTCGGTGGAGGCCTACCCGATCACGGTCGAGCAGGCGACCTGGGGCGAGGAGCACCCGGGGCCGCTGAGCATCTACCTGGCTGCCGGGTTCGAGGTCGTGCATCGGCCGTCCGCCCGCCGGGCCGTCGTGCGCGTGACCTTCTGACGGCCGAGGTCGGTCGCGCCCCGGGCGCCCGGGGCCCGCAGCGGCCGAAGCGGTTGCCTACGATGGGGGCGTCGATCGCGCCCCGCACCGTCTATGCGGGGGCAAGAAAGGAATAGCTCGTGCTTCGAACGCACCCCGCCGGCACCCTGCGTGCCGAGCACACCGGCGCCTCCGTCACCCTCACCGGCTGGGTGGCCCGCCGCCGCGACCACGGCGGCGTCGCCTTCATCGATCTGCGGGACGCCTCCGGGGTCGTGCAGGTCGTGGCCCGCGACGAGGTGCTCACCGGGGCCGCGCACGACCTGCGCAACGAGTACTGCGTCAAGGTGACCGGCGTCGTCGCCCCCCGCGACGCCAAGGACGTCAACCCCAACCTGCCCACCGGGCAGGTCGACGTCGTCGCCTCCGACATCGAGGTGCTCAGCCCGAGCGCCCCGCTGCCGTTCCAGATCGACGAGCGCGTCACGGTCGGCGAGGAGGCCCGCCTCAAGCACCGCTACCTCGACCTGCGCCGCCCCGGCGAGCGCAGCGCCGGCACCGCGATCCGGCTGCGCAGCAAGGTCAACGCCGCCGCCCGCGAGGTGCTCGGCGAACGCGACTTCGTCGAGATCGAGACCCCCACGCTGACCCGCTCGACCCCCGAGGGCGCCCGCGACTTCCTCGTGCCCGCCCGGCTGGCGCCCGGCTCCTGGTACGCCCTGCCGCAGAGCCCGCAGCTGTTCAAGCAGCTGCTCATGGTCGCCGGCATGGAGCGCTACTACCAGCTGGCCCGCTGCTACCG
>JBDIAM010000163.1:0-7786 GCA_039812445.1 Piscicoccus intestinalis
GGGGCCAGGTGAGAGGGGCGGGCGGGGAGGCCGGACGGTGGGACGGTGGGTCCGTCATGCGGACCCGGGCCGGGAGGGCCTGCGGGCGGAAGGCAGGATGGGCGGGGTCGAAAGGGACAGATGGAGGAGATCGCGTGAGTGCGCACGTCGACACCGCGGGCGGACCCCTGCGGGTGGCCCTGCTGGGATGTGGCGTCGTCGGATCGTCGGTGGCCCGGCTGCTGCTGGCCAACGCCGACGACCTGGCCGCCCGGGTCGGGCGGCCGCTGGAGCTCGTGGGCATCGCGGTGCGTCGGCTGGGTCGTGACCGGGCCGGCCTGCCCGAGGAGCTGTTCACCACCGACGCCGACGAGCTCGTCACCCGCGCCGACGTCGTCGTCGAGGTGATCGGCGGCATCGAGCCGGCCCGCGGTCTCATCCTGCGGGCCATCGAGCACGGAGCCAGCGTGGTCACCGCGAACAAGGCCCTCCTCGCCGAAGAGGGTCCCACGCTGTACGCCGCCGCGGATGCCGCCGGCGTCGACCTCTACTACGAGGCCGCGGTCGCCGGTGCCATCCCGCTGCTGCGCCCGATGCGCGAATCGCTCGCCGGCGACGACGTGCGCCGCGTGCTCGGCATCGTCAACGGCACGACCAACTACGTGCTCGACAAGATGGACAGCACCGGCTCCGGCTTCTCCGACGCCGTCGCCCAGGCCCAGTCGCTGGGCTACGCGGAGGCCGACCCGACCGCCGACGTCGAGGGCTTCGACGCCGCCGCGAAGGCCGCGATCCTCGCCTCGCTCGCGTTCCACACCCGCGTCAGCGCGCACGACGTGCACCGCGAGGGCATCACCGAGGTCAGCGCCGCCGACGTGCGCGCCGCCGCCGAGATGGACTGCGTCGTCAAGCTCCTCGCGATCTGCGAGCTGGCCCCCAGCGGCGACGCACCCAACGGCAACGGCAAGAACGGCCACGCCGGGCAGGGCGTCTCGGTGCGCGTGCACCCGGCGATGATCCCGCGCACGCACCCGCTGGCCGGGGTGCGCGAGGCCTTCAACGCCGTCTTCGTCGAGGCCGACGCCGCCGGCCAGCTCATGTTCTACGGCCCCGGAGCCGGTGGCGACCCCACCGCCTCCGCCGTGCTCGGCGACGTCGTGGCCGTGGCGCGCCACCGGGTCGTCGGCGGGCTCGGCCCGCGCGAGTCGGCCTACGCCGAGCTGCCGGTGCTGCCGATGGGCCGCGCCCGCACCCGCTACTACATCAGCCTCGACGTGGCCGACCGCCCCGGCGTGCTCGCCGCGGTCGCCACCGAGTTCGCCCGGCACGAGGTGTCGATCCAGCAGGTGCGCCAGAGCGTGCACGAGGCCGATCCCGACCGCGAGGACGCCGACGCACCCGGCGCCGAGCTCGTCATCGTCACGCACTCGGCGCCCGACGCCGCGCTCTCCGGCACCGTCGAGGCCCTGTCGCGGCTCGACGTCGTGCGGGGAGTCACCTCCGTCATGCGCGTGGAAGGGGACTGACCATGGCACACCAGTGGCGCGGCGTGATCGGCGAATACGCCGACCGCCTCCCGATGCTCACCGACGCACCGGTGATCACGCTGCACGAGGGCGGCACCCCGCTCATCGCCGCCGAGAAGCTGTCCGAGCGCGTCGGCGCCCGCGTGTTCGTCAAGTACGAGGGGCTCAACCCCACCGGCTCGTTCAAGGACCGCGGGATGACGACCGCGATGTCGGTGGCCGCGCGCGCCGGCGCGAAGGCCGTCATCTGCGCGTCCACCGGCAACACGAGCGCGTCGGCCGCGGCCTACGCCACGAAGGCCGGCATGACGTGCGGGGTGCTCGTGCCCGAGGGCAAGATCGCGATGGGCAAGCTCTCCCAGGCGATCGCCCACGGCGCCACGTTGCTGCAGGTCGACGGCAACTTCGACGACTGCCTCACGGTGGCCCGCAAGCTCGCCGACGCCTACCCGGTCGAGCTCGTCAACTCCGTGAACCCGGCCCGCATCGAGGGGCAGAAGACCGCCTCCTTCGAGATCGTCGACGCCCTGGGCGACGCGCCCGACATCCACTGCCTGCCGGTCGGTAACGCCGGCAACATCACCGCCTACTGGAAGGGCTACCGGGAGTACCGCGACGGCACTCCGGGCGCGGCCGGCGACGCCGCGACCGGCGGGCCCGCGACCCGGCTCCCGCACATGTGGGGCTTCCAGGCGGCCGGGTCCGCGCCGATCGTGCTCGGCCACCCCGTCGACGAGCCCGACACGATCGCCACGGCGATCCGCATCGGCAACCCGGCGAGCTGGAGCCAGGCGGAGGAGGCCCGGGACACCTCCGGCGGCCTCATCGACGCCGTCACCGACGCCGAGATCCTCGCCGCGCACCGCCTGCTGAGCAGCACCGAAGGCATCTTCGTCGAGCCCGCGTCGGCCGCGAGCGTCGCGGGGCTGCTGAAGATGCACGAGGCGGGGCGCGTGCCGTCGGGTGCGACGATCGTGTGCACGGTCACGGGCCACGGCCTGAAGGACCCGCAGTGGGCGCTGAAGACCGCCGACGGCGACGAGGTCGTGCCCACCCGCGTGCCGGTGGACGCGGTGAGCGCCGCGACCGCCCTCGGCCTGGAGAGCTGACGGTGGGCCAGGCGCCGTCGAATGTGCCGGGCCCGCCGCCGGGTGCCCCGAACGCGCCGAGCAGCGCGTCGATGAGCGCGCCGCGACCCGGACGCGCCGTGCGGGTGCGGGTGCCGGCCAGCAGCGCCAACCTCGGCCCCGGCTTCGACTCGATCGGCATAGCACTCGGCGTCTACGACGAGTACGTCGCGGTCGTGCGCACCGAGCGGGGCCTGCGCATCGACATCGACGGCGACCCCCAGGGCGTGCCCTGCGACGAACGCCACCTCGTCTACGCCACGATGCGACGAGCCTGGTCCGAGCTCGGCGTGTCCATCCCCGAGGGCCTGACCCTGCACTGCGCCAACACGATTCGCCAGGGCCGCGGAATGGGCTCCTCGGCCGCCGCGATCGTCGCCGGGGTCGCCGCGGCCCACGGCCTCGCGGCCGCGCAGTGGACGGCCTGGGAGAACGCGCCCAGCGCCACCGACACCGACACGCTCGTCGACCTCGACCTGGAGACGGTCAACGACCTCGCCGGGCGCCTGGAGGGCCACCCCGACAACGCATCAGCGAGCGTGTACGGGGGAGCGACGATCTCCTGGCTCGACGAGCCGGGCCCGCCCGGCGACGAGCGCACCACCGGCCGCGTGCACTCCGAGGCGATCCCGCTGCATCCCGACATCGAGCCGCTGGTCGCCGTGCCGCAGGTGCAGTTGCCGACCGCCACCGCCCGGGCCGTGCTGCCCGCGCAGGTGCCGCACCCCGAGGCCGCGCTCAACTCGGCGCGGGCCGGGCTGCTCGTGCTCGCCCTCTGCGCGCAGCCGCGGCTGCTGCTGCCGGCCACCCGGGAGTGG
Source organism: Piscicoccus intestinalis (assembly GCA_039812445.1). GTDB lineage: Bacteria > Actinomycetota > Actinomycetes > Actinomycetales > Dermatophilaceae > Kineosphaera > Kineosphaera intestinalis_A. The sequence goes on from JBDIAM010000163.1 coordinate 3,451, forward strand.
CTGCACCAGGAACAGCGCCGCTCCTCGCTCGGGGGCGCCATGGAACTCGTCGACGAATTGCGGTGTGCCGGACACGCGGCCGTGATTTCCGGAGCCGGTCCGAGCGTGCTCGTCCTGACCGCGGACGGCGACGACGCGGCGGCACAGGTCGCCGCGCTACTGCCCGAACAGTGGCGGTTGCTGCGTCCTGGCGTTCCGGATCAGGGCGTTCGGGTGGAACGTGTTACATTGGAAGGGCTTCACGGCGAAAGCGCCCTTCCGGCGTGACCAGAGTCCGATGTCTTGACTCCTTCGCCTGAACCCCCCGCATTCACCGTTCCGCGGTCTCGATCCTCGAGGTTCGCAGCCGGTGTCCGACGCCGTTGCGGTGTTGGAGGGGTCAATACCACCGAGTTCGTGCGCCGCGGGTGTGTCTCACACCCAGGCTGGTCGACACCGACCCTCCGGTCGGGGCGACCGCGTGAACTGCCGATCATGGGACCGCACGATGACGGCACACGACGCGCACGAGCGTCATAACCCCGAGCTCGCCATTCGCAGCGAGCCGTATAACGAGGGGAAGGATCCTTCGTGACCGATACCACCGAGCTGGCACCCGCGGGTGCCGCCGGCGCGTCCGCCGCACCCAAACGCCGCGGACTGACCGCGATGCGACTGGCCGAACTGCAGGACCTCGCGTCCGGCATGGGCATCCAGGGCACGGCCGGCATGCGCAAGGGTGACCTGATCACGGCGATCAAATCGCGTGACGCGGGCAACGCGCCGTCCGCAGCGGCCGGCGCCCCGGCTCGCCGCCCGCGCCGCGCCTCGAGCCCGGCCGGCAGCCCGGAGAGTGTCGAGCCGAGCGCGGCGCCGCAGTCCGGCGACGGCGTCCGGCCGGCCGACGGCGCTTCCGACGGCCGTGACCACCGCGACGCCCGGGGTGCCCGGGACGCGCGGGAGGCGCGCGAACAGGGGGGTCAGAACTCCGAGGGCGGCCAGTACGACCGGCGGCGCGCCGGAGACCGGACCGATCGGGCCGACCACACAGACCGCACCGACCGCGCTGACCGCACCGACCGCGACGACCGCCGCCGCGACGGCTACCGCCGCAGCGACGAGGGCCAGCAGTCCGGCGAGAACCGCGACGGGGGCCGCCAGTACGACGGCGACCGCGACAACCGCGACAACCGTGGCGACCGCGACAACCGCACCGACCGCGACAACCGTGGGAACAACGGCAGCAACCGCGACAACCGTGACAACCGCGGAGACCGGGACAACCGCAACGCCCAGGACGACCGCGACAACCGTGACAACCGCGGCGACAACCGGGACAACCGCGATAACCGGGACAACCGCGACAACCGGCGCAACCGCCGTGACGACGACAACGAGCGCTCGGGCAGCCGCCGCCGCAACCGGCAGCGCAGCCGCGATCGCAAGCGCCGCGGCAGCAACCGCGATTCGTCGCAGGACTACCAGAACGACCAGGTGGAGAGCGTCAGCGACGACGACGTGCTCGTGCCGGTCGCGGGCATCCTCGACGTGCTCGACAACTACGCGTTCGTGCGCACGAGTGGCTACCTGCCCGGCCCGAACGACGTGTACGTGCCGCTGGGCCTGGTCAAGAAGCACAACCTGCGCAAGGGCGACGCCGTGACCGGCGCCGTGCGGGCGCTGCGCGAGGGCGAGCAGCTGCCGGCGCGTCAGAAGTTCAACGCGCTCGTGCGGCTCGACACCGTCAACGGCATGACGCCGGAGAAGGCGCGGGCCCGCGTCGAGTTCAACAAGCTGACTCCGCTGTACCCGCAGCAGCGGCTGCGCCTGGAGACCGAGCCGAACGTGCTCACCACGCGCATCATCGACCTCGTCAGCCCCATCGGTAAGGGTCAGCGCGGCCTCATCGTCGCGCCCGCCAAGGCCGGTAAGACGATGGTCATGCAGGCGATCGCCAACGCGATCACGACGAACAACCCCGAGTGCCACCTCATGGTCGTGCTCGTCGACGAGCGGCCCGAAGAGGTCACCGACATGCAGCGGGCCGTCAAGGGCGAGGTCATCTCCTCGACCTTCGACCGCCCCGCCGACGACCACACGACGGTCGCGGAGCTGGCCATCGAGCGCGCCAAGCGCCTCGTCGAGCTCGGTCACGACGTCGTCGTGCTGCTCGACTCGATCACCAAGCTGGGCCGCGCGTACAACCTCGCGGCGCCCGCCAGCGGCCGGATCCTCTCCGGTGGTGTCGACTCCGCGGCGCTCTACCCGCCGAAGCGCTTCTTCGGCGCGGCCCGCAACATCGAGCACGGCGGTTCGCTGACGATCCTGGCCACGGCCCTGGTGGAGACCGGCTCCAAGATGGACGAGGTCATCTTCGAGGAGTTCAAGGGCACCGGAAACATGGAGCTCAAGCTCGACCGGCAGCTGGCCAACCGGCGCATCTTCCCGGCGGTCGACGTCAACGCCTCCGGCACCCGGCGCGAGGAGATCCTCCTGGCCGCCGAGGAGTTGAAGATCATGTGGAAGCTGCGTCGCGTGCTCGCGGCCCTCGACACGCAGCAGGGGATCGAGCTGCTCATCGACCGGCTCAAGAAGTCCAAGAGCAACGTCGAGTTCCTCATGAGCGTCCAGAAGACGTCGAATATCAAACTGGACGACGACTGAGCGGCGCCCGCTGACTCGCGCGAACCCGCCCCGACGCACGTCCGGGCGGGTTTCGCATGTCCGGCGGTCGGCCCAGGCCGCCGGGTCGCCCCGTCGAAGGTGGCAGGCAGCACCTGTGCCGATGGTCGGCCGGCCTGCCAGGAAGGGGAGAGATGTCAGCCGATCCGATGCGCGTGGTCGTGGCCGATGACGACGCCGACATCCGGGAGCTGGTGACGTTCAAGCTGCGCCAGGCCGGATACGACATCGACGCGGTGGCCGACGGCGCCCAGGCGTGGGCCACGATCAGCGAGGCCCCGCCGCGGCTGGCGGTGCTCGACGTCATGATGCCGGGGCTGTCCGGCCTCGACGTGCTGCGCAAGATCCGCGACGACGAGCACACGAAGACGGTGCCGATCATCCTGCTCACGGCGCGCAGCCGCGACATCGACATCGACGCCGGGTTCGCCTCCGGGGCCACCGATTACGTCGCCAAGCCGTTCTCGCCGCGCGAGCTGGTGCGCCGCGTCACCTCGGTGCTCGACGGCGAGGCGTGAGCGCCGGCCGCCGCCCCGCCCCGCCCGCGCCACGCGCCTGCGACGGGCCCGCGTGAGCGCGTGACCACGATGACCACCCCGAACGGTGAGCACAGCCGCGACGCACCCCGTCGCCGCTCTCGTCGCTCTCGTCGCTCCCCGCGCACCGTGCGGTGGCGCCTGCTGACGCTGTGCATCGTCGTCTCGGTGCTGCTCGTGGGCATCAGCGGGGTGGGACTGACCGCGGTGTACCTGCAGCAGCGCCAGGTCGACCGGAGCATCGACGTCGTCGAGCCCGCCGTCGACGCCAACCGCCAGGTGCGGCTGACGCTCGTTCAGGCCCAGAGCGCCCTGCGCGGCTACGTCCTCTCCCAGGAGGGGGCCGTCGCCGGCGGACCGGGAGCCGGTCGGCCCTGGGCCACGTACGCCGAGCACCTGCAGCGGGCGTACACGACGAACGACGCGCGCGTCGACGGCGAGCTGTCCGTGCTCGCCGACCTGCTTGCCGCACCGGAGATGACCGCCGACGAGGACCGCCGCCGGCAGATCGCCGCAGCGCAGACCGCGCAGGAGGAGGCCGTCGCGCGCTGGCGCGCCCTGGCCCGCGAGGTGAGCGACCAGCCGGAGACGGGGGAGCGGCGTCTCGACAAGGGCCGCCGCCTCTTCGGCGCGGTCGGTCAGGCGAACGACGCCGTCGCCGCGGCGCTGGCCGGGGAGCGGACGGCGCTGCAGGCCTCGATGAACACCGCGGTGCGCGAGTCCCTGCTCGCTGTGCTCGCCGCCACCGCGGTGGCGCTGGGCACGGTGCTGCTCGTCGGTCGCCGCACCGGCGACGCGCTGACCACACCGCTGCGGCGGCTGCGCGACATCGTGCGCCGCCAACGCGACGGAGACCGAACCGCCTGGGCGGCCACCGACTCCGGGACCGTCGAGGTGCGTGAACTCGCCGGCGACGTCAACGCGCTGACCGCCGCCCACCAGGAGCTCACCGACCGGCAGGAATCCTCGCTGCGGGTACTGCGCGCGCAGGCCGTGCTCGGACGGGGCGTGCAGTCCAGCCGCGATCTGCCGAGCGCTCTGCAGCGCGCGGCCGAGGGCATCGGGCGCGCGCTGCGCGCCGACCTCGTGGTCTGCGGGGTGTTCAGCGAGCGACGGCTGCGTGAGCCGGCCGTGTGGAG
>JBDIAM010000164.1:0-7743 GCA_039812445.1 Piscicoccus intestinalis
CGACCGGGGCTACACCGTGCGTGACATCGGCACGCTCATGGACGTCTCGCCGCAGCGCGTCAGCCAGCTCGTCCACGGCTGACGGGCCGCGTCGGCGCGAGGACCGTCTGCATGAGTCGACCGTGACCAACGCTGAAAACTGCGTGTCGTGGTGAGGACTGCGGCACGAACAGCAGTTCTGACCGTGACACGCAGTTCTCAGGGACGTTAGTTGGAGGTCCAGCCGCCGTCGATGCGGTAGGCGGAGCCGGTGATGCTGGCGGCGGCGTCGGAGCACAGGAACGCGGCGATCTCGGCGACCTCGGCGGGCTCCACGAGGCGCTTGATCGCCGGGCGCAGCAGCATGATCTTCTCGACGACCTCGTCCTCGCCGATGCCGTGGGTCTTGGCCTGGTCGGCGATCTGCTTCTCCACCAGCGGGGTCCGCACGTAGCCGGGGTTGATGCAGTTGCTCGTCACGCCCTTGGCGCCGCCCTCCATCGCGGTGACCTTGCTCAGGCCCTCGAGCCCGTGCTTGGCCGACACGTACCCGGACTTGTACGGCGAAGCGACGAGGCCGTGCGCCGAGCTGATGTTGACGATGCGGCCCCAACCGGCCGCGTACATGCGCGGCAGGCTCGTGCGGATGAGCCGGAACGGCGCGTGCAGCAGCACGTTGTGGATCGCCGTGAACACCTCCGTCGGGTACTCCTCGATCGGCGCCACCCGCTGGAACCCGGCGTTGTTGACGAGGACGTCGGCGGCGAACCGCTCGTCGGCGAGGCTGTCGAGGCCGGCCGGCGACGACAGGTCGACACCGACTCCCTCGTGACCCGATCCCGGCAGGGAGTCGGCGGCCGCGCGGGCGGCGTCGCCGTCGAGGTCGATCACCGTCACCGCCGCGCCCGCCGACGCGAGCCGTTGCGCGCACGCCAGGCCGATGCCGCTGACGGCACCGGTCACCACCGCCTTCTTGCCGGACAGGTCGAGGTTGACGATCGGGGCGGTCATGGCGGTCTCCTTCGACGCGACGAGGCGGCGTGACACGGCACGCGGGAATCGAGAGCCAGCATAGGCGCGCGTCGCGTCCGTCCGATGGCCGCCTCAGGCCAGCGCCAGGTAGGCGAGCGACCCCAGCCCGACGAGCAGCACGAGGGCGCTCAGCGCGAGGTTCGCCCGACCGTCCGGCAGGTGAGCCCCGGCGTGCAGCGCGCGGTGACTCACCCGGTATCGCACCCGCAGGACGAGCGTGATCCAGAACCACCCGAGCAGCGTCAAGGCGGCGAGGACGACCGCGAAGGGTGCGTGTCGGGTCGCGAGCAACCGGGCCGCGACCAGGCCGGTCACCGTCAGCGACAACACGGTGCGTTGCCAGGCCAGCCGGGTGCGTTCGTTCTGCGCCCCGGGGTCGTGCGTGCGCTCCGGGGCCGTGCTCACAGGACGATGTCCAGCGCGATGGCCGCGACGGCGACGAGCGCCAGCGTCAGCAACGGCATGGCCAGCGTCGACGGCAGTGGCCGTGACAGCCGCAGGGCTCGTTCGTGCCGGGCCCAGCGCAGGATCGCGAGCGCCGCGCACAGCACCCCGCACAGAGTGAGCACGATCGCGGCGAGATGGGCCTGGGAGTGGGCCTCGGGCGCGTACTGGGCGAGGGCGCCGAGGGCCAGTCCCGCGGTGAGAAACCCCAGCGAGGTGCGGATCCAGGCCAGGAACGTGCGCTCGTTGGCGAATGTGAAGCGCGCGTCCGGCTCCTGCCCGACTCCGTACACCCACCGTGGCCGACGCTGGTCGGCCGCACCCGGAGGCGGTTGATCCGAGGCGACGGGGTCGGTGCCTGGGTCGCTCACTCGTGCCACCGCCTCCCGGATCTGGGGGCGGGACCGCCCCTGCCCGCCACTGTGCCATCGGACCGCTGCCGATGCAGCGGCGAGACCGACCGAGGCGGGCCGAGGCCGACCGTGTCGGGGAGGGGACGTGCGGGCAAGACGAGACCCCGCAGCGCCCGATGGCGGCTACGGGGTCTCGTGACTATGGGATGGCCCGAAGGTGCCTGGTTCTAGACAGAACTACGGGTCCGATCTGAGCGACGTGGCTCAGGCCTTCTTGTCGGCGTCCTTGAGCCGGTTGCGCATCTCCTCGAGGGAGCCGGACTGGGCCAGCTCGCGGGCGGCCAGCTCGGCCTTCAGCTGCGCGGAGTTCATGAGGTTGTAGTTGCGCTTGGTCTGCTCGGCAGCGGCCTCGACCTGCTGCTCGGCAGCGCCCTTGACCTGCTCGGCCGACTTCTCGACCTGCTCGCCGATCGTGGCGACCTGCTCGCGGGTGGTGTTGCTCAGGTGCTCCATCTGCTCGCGGGTGACCTCGGTGGCGGTCTTGGCCTGGTCGACCCACGCGGACTGCAGGGCCTCGGCCTGGGCGCGCCACTGCGAGGCGAACTCGACGTTGGCGGCGAGAACGCGGTGGGCGGCCTCACGCTGCACGTCGATGCTCTTGGCGGCGTAGTCGAAGACCTGGTCGATGGTGCTCGCGACGTCGCCACCGGAGAACGGGGCGATGGTCACGGGGCGCTCGAGAACGCGCAGGTACTGCGAGGACAGCGCGTCGAAGGCGGCGAACCAGTTGTCCTGCACCTTGCGGGTCGCGTCAACGTACTGAGTGGTGATCGTCATTGGGGATCTCCTTTGTCTGTTGGGGGTAGTCAGGCGTGCGACGCCGTGTCGTCCGTGACGGTCGTTCGTGGCGTCCTGCTTGAAATAGTACGCGCCTTGAGTGGCATGTCAAACGCGGGCGCGCCGACACAAAGCACACACAGTTGTTTGTGAACAGACGCTGACGTTGCGTCGAACGGCGTGCGGCCACGCGATGATCGGCCGGCGACCACCCGGCGACCGACGGCGACCAGCCGGCGACCGGCCGGTGAGCTCAGCGACGAACCGGTGACGAACCGGCAGGACCGGGTGCTGACATCAGTGCCGGTTGATGAACGTCTTGTACAGCGCGAGCATGGCCTGCTTCTCGTCGTCGCGAAGCGCCTCGTCACCCAGGATGGCCTCGACCGTGCCCTGGTCGCCACTCGAGGTCGCCGTCTCGGAGACGGTGCGCGCGCTGGCGGTGACGACGCCGGCCTGCGCGAGCATGTGCTCGGTGGAGATGTCCAGGGCATCGGCGATCGAGCGCAGCACCTTCAGCGAGGGCTGGTGCAGCCCCCGCTCCACCTGGCTCAGGTAGGCGTTGGAGACGTTGCTCAAGGTGGCCAGCTGACGCAGCGACAGATCGGCGAGTTGGCGTTGTGCGCGGATGTAGGCGCCGAGCACGCTCGGGCGCTCGCTCTCGCGCTCCTCGTGGCCGCTGTCGAAGCCGTGGCGTCGCCGCGCGGTTCCGTTGGCCTCCCGCGACCCGGCCGACCGCTGTGTCATGACGCCTCCTGTGTGCCCGAGTCCTGCGGAGCGGCATCGGCGCTTCCTGCGGACTAGCGTTGCGTACCAGGATACGAAGTGCGTGGTTCCTCACGCACCGACTGGCGGATCACGAAGCACTCACTTTCCAGTGGATTGTGTGCGGTTCGCCCTCCCGGTCGGCCGCGCATGACCCGATGTGGGCCGGAATCCGGGCCCCACCTCGTGCCGTCGCCCGCGGCCCGGCCGCATGTCGCTGCATATCGGCCTCCCGCAGAGTGGGATTGCGGGTGTCTCCGAAGCGTTCGCGCCCGTAGAGTCGGCAGCAGCGAGCCGTCCACACCCAACGAGGGGAACCCATGACACAACAGCCCCGACCGTCCGATCCCGTGCAGGCCGCCAAGGCGGCCTACGAGGCGCAGGAGAAGCAGGCGTCGAAGGCGCTCGAAGAGCTCGTCTCCAGTCAGGGCTTCGCCGAGGGTCTGGCGATGGTCACCAGCAACGTGGCCGCCATGGCCCGCATCGGCAGCGTCGGCCTCGACCAGGTGGTGCGGATGACCCGCCTCGCCGGTCGCAGCGACATCGCGCGCCTGGGCCGCCAGCTGGCCCGCACCGAGGACAAGCTCGAGCAGGTGCTGCAGGTCGTCGAGTTGCTGGAGGCCGAGTTGGCGCTCGTGCGTGCCGAGCGCGACGCCGCCAAGGCCGAGTTGGCCGGCCAGTCCGACGGCTCCGACGAGTCCGACGAGGCGCCCGCCCGTCCGGCCCGTCGCACTGCGCGAAACGGTCGAGCGGTCGCCAACAGCAAGCCGCGCGTGGCCCGCAGCGCCAGCGCCGCGGTCGCCGACGGCGCCAAGAACGACGGGTAGTAGCGGATGAGTGCGCTGCTGCAGCTCGCCAGCCTGCCCAAGGCCCTGCTGGAGACGAGCAACATCCTGCTGACCACCGACGACGCGGTCATCGGAGCGACGCCCAAGGATGTCGTGTGGACTCACCGCAAGACGACGCTGTATCGCTACCGCAGCAACCAGCGTCGCCACCCGGTGCCGGTGCTGCTCGTCTTCGCGCTCATCAACCGGCCGGCGGTCTACGACCTGCGCCCGGGCAGTTCCTTCGTGGAGTTCCTGCTCGAGCAGGGCTACGACGTCTTCCTCCTCGACTGGGGCGCGCCGGACGACGAAGACGCCGACATGGGCCTGGACAACTACGTCTGCGACGAACTCACCTGGGGGGTGCGCGAGGTGTGCCGCGCCTCGGGCTCCCCGGAGATCTCGATGATCGGTTGGTGCATCGGCGCCGCCCTGACCGCGATCTACGCCTCTCTGGAGTCCGACGGGCCGGCCCGCAACCTCGTGCTGCTGACGATGCCGATCGACCCCAGCGACTCGGTGTACACGCGCTGGGTCGGGCGGGACTCCTTCGACGTCGACGAGCTCGTCGACAACTTCGGCAACGTGCCGGGCCGCCTCATCGACACCGCCAACCGCCTGCTCAAGCCGGTCACGAACTACGTGACGACCAAACGTCGGCTGTTCGAGCAGGTGCAGGCCGGCTCCGCCGACCGCGTCTCCTACCAGGCGATGTCGAAGTGGGTCGGCGACAACCCGCCGTTCCCGGGCCGAGCGTTCCGGGAGTGGATCACGTGGATGTACAAGGAGAACCGGCTCATCCGCGGCCGGATGGAGCTGCGCGGGCGGCGCGTCGACCTGGGCAACATCACGGCCAGCTGCCTCGTCGTCACCGCCGGCGCCGACCACATCGCGCCGCGGCACACGACCACCCCGTTCCTCGACGTCGTCGGCAGCGACGACGTCGAACACATGGCTCGTCCGGGCGGCCACATCGGCCTCATGGCCGGGTCGAAGGCGAAGCGCGAGATCTGGCCGGAGATCGCCGCGTGGCTCGAGCCCCGATCCGGTGCGGAGGCCGTCGACTGACCATTCGCGGGCTCGTCGGGCGACCCGCCCGACGAGCTCCCGAGGCCTGCCGCACGCCTCTGACCAGGCAGTGCGTGGGAAACATAGCGGCCCGGGTATCCCCGCAGAGCCCCTACGTGCGCTGGATCACCAGTAGTGTCCGTGCCACACGTCCCCCATTCGTCCCCAACACAACGATGTGAGGAATCCATGTCCGAGAACCTGCAGGGCCACGTCGCCCTCGTCACCGGCGGTACCCGAGGCATCGGTGCCGCGATCAGCGAGTCGCTCGCCGCGTCCGGCGCCACCGTGGTCGCCGCCTACGCGGGCAACACCGAGCGCGCCAACCAGTTCCGCGACCAGCTCACCGAGAAGTTCGGAGACCACGGCTTCGAGGCCGTGCAGTGCAAGGTCGAGGACCCGGAGGCCAGCCACAAGCTGGTCCAGGACGTCATCGAGAAGCACGGCCGCCTCGACATCGTCGTCAACAACGCGGGCATCACCCGCGACAAGCTCGCCGCCAAGCTCGACCCGGCCGACTGGAAGGCGGTGCTCGACACCAACCTCGGCGGCGCGTTCTACGTCTCGCAGGCCGCCATCCCGCACATGGTCGAGCGGGGCAGCGGGCGCATCATCATGATCAGCTCGCTCAACGGCGAGATCGGCAACATCGGTCAGGCCAACTACAGCGCCAGCAAGGCGGGCATGATCGGTCTGACCAAGACCCTCGCCAAGGAGGTCGCGTTCTCCATGGGCAAGGCCGGCAAGCTGACCGACGACTCCCTGGGCGTCACGGTCAACTGCATCACCCCCGGCTACGTGCTCACCGAGATGGTCGCGGCCATGCCCGACAAGGTGCTCGACAGCCTCAAGAGCGTCATCCCGGTGCGCCGCCTGGCCCGCCCCGAGGAGGTCGCTCGCATCGTGACCTTCCTCGCCGCCGACGAGTCGTCGTTCATCACCGGCCAGACCTGGGCCGTCAACGGCGGCCAGAACATGGCCTGAGACCTCTCCGGAGGCGGTCGCCCGTCGACCGCGCCGGAGGCGGCGTCCGCGGGCGCCGCAGGCCGGGGGCTACCCTGGTCGAGACATCAGAATTCGACACACCTTCAGGAGGTTTCGCATGACGAACCCGACCGACAAGGCCTTCAACGCCGCCGAAGAGGCGACCGCCCAGGCCACGCAGGCCGCCGAGGACACCATCGCGCGGATTCGCGAGATGAACGAGCGGATCATCGAGAGCAGCCGCAGCGCGGGGCTCGCGTCGCTGGACGCCTACGAGAACGCGCTCGAGAACCTCGTGCAGCTGCAGGAGCAGACCGCCGGCGCCACGCAGCTGGAGTGGGTCAACGCGCTCGCGCACGCCCACGCCCGCTACGTGCAGGACGTCTCCAAGGCGTACACGAGCGCGGCCCGCGAGATGCTCAACACGCCGCTGGGTGGCTCGGCTGCGCCGGCCAAGGGCGCCAAGAAGAAGTAACCGGACCCACCACTGCGCCGGCCGCCTCGCGGTCGCGTGCGCAGCCGAACGGGCAGGGCTTGCGAGCCCTGCCCGTTTCGCTGTGCGGCAACGGAATTGGTTCGACGACGAGCGAATTTCGCAGTGCCGACAGGCCGCTGACCTGCGATGCTGTGACTTGTCCCGAAAAGGCTATAGATTGGCGGTCGGGCGCCCGGGTCGGGCGTTCGTCTTGGGGGTAACAACACGACAGCGCGGCCACCCGGATGGCCTGTCGAATCGACCGGATCGTCCCGATCCACGGTCACCGCGGGGGCACCGAGGGCAGCGCGCTGTAGCACGGGCGCCGTGCCGCGGGCACGCGAAGGGGAACGGTCACAGTCATGACGCAGGACAACGGGGGCTTTGGGGGCCACGATCCGTTCGAGGACCCGGACCGCATCGAGCCGATGCGCGAGCCGGATCCCGGCAAGGAGGGCCGCCGGGGCTACCTCATGGTGGGAGCCGGTGTGACGGCGGCCGCGCTGGTCGTCGGCGGGTTCTGGCTGATGTCGCAGCCGGACGCGAACACCCAGGAGACGGCGACGCCGCAGCGCGTGGCGCTCTCCTCCGACGGGCTGCCGGCCCAGGCGACCCCGGCGAACGTGACCGAGGCCGTGCCGATGGCTCGCGGGGCCCTCGAAGGCGGGCTGCCCATGCCGCAGGGCGTCAGCTCCCGCAGCCAGGACGTCATCCCCGCCCGGGTGCTCGCCTCCTACCGCACGGCCGAGGCCACGATGGCCCAGGACCAGGCCGGGTGCCGACTGCCGTGGTGGGTCGTCGCCGCGGTGGGCAAGGTGCAGTCCGATCACGCGAATCAGGGCACGGTCGACGACGGCGGCAACGTGCTGCCTCCGCTGCGCGGCCCGCGCCTCGACGGCTCGATCGTCGACACCCGCGCCGTGCAGGACACCGACGGCGGCCGCCTCGACGGCGACGCCCTCTACGACCGCGCGATGGG
>JBDIAM010000165.1:0-7632 GCA_039812445.1 Piscicoccus intestinalis
GACTCCGAGGCCCTGGCGATCCCGACGATCGCGTTCATCAACGTGTGGCGCCACGTCGGCTACACCGCGCTGCTGATCTTCGCGGGCCTGCAGGCGATCCCGAACACCGTTTACGAGGCGGCGAAGATGGACGGCTCCGGCGAGGTGAGCACGTTCTTCCGGATCACGATGCCGCTGCTGCGCCCGATCCTCGCGCTCGTGCTCATCATCACGGTCGTCGGCTCGTTCCAGGTGTTCGACACCGTCGCCATCGCCACCCAGGGCGGGCCGGTCAACGCCACCCGGGTGCTGCAGTTCTACATCTACGACATGGCGTTCGGCCGCTTCCAGTTCGGCTACGCCTCGGCCCTGTCGGTCGCGCTGCTGGTGATCCTCATGATCGTCACCTTCGTGCAGTACCGCCTGACGAGCGCCGGCGACAGCGACCTGGACTAAGGGGAGAGACGATGACCGCCACCATGCCCACCGGCCCGGCCGGCCCCGCCGGCTCCTCCGCTCCCAGCGAGCTGACCACCACCGACCGCCGCGCCGGCGACGCGCCCCCGCGCCGCCGCATGTCACCCGGGCGCATCGCCGCCTGGGTGTTCATGATCCTGTTCATCTTCATCACCCTGTTCCCTTTCTACTGGATCCTGCGCACCGCGCTGAGCAGCAACAACGCGCTCTACGCCGGGGGCAACTCGCTGCTGCCGGTGGGCTTTTCCACCGGCGGGTTCGAGCGGGTCTTCGGCATGCAGACCGGGCAGGAGGCCATCGACGCCGGCGGCGCCGGACAGGCCATCAACTTCTGGCGCTACCTGCTCAACTCCGTCATCGTCGCCACCGTCGTCACGTTCTTCCAGGTGATGTTCGCGGCGATGTCGGCCTACGCGTTCTCCCGGCTGCGCTGGAAGGGCCGCAACGTCGTCTTCGCGATCTTCCTGTCGTGCCTGATGATCCCGGCGATCTTCACGTTCCTGCCCAACTTCGTGCTGATCACCCAGCTCGGGCTCATCGACACCCTCGCCGGCATCGCGCTGCCGAGCATCTTCATGACGATGCCGTTCGCGGTGTTCTTCCTGCGGCAGTTCTTCCTCGGCATCTCCCGCGAGGTCGAGGAGGCCGCGTTCGTCGACGGAGCCGGTCCGGTCCGGGTGTTCTTCCAGCTCATCCTGCCGATGGCCGCCGCGCCGATCACGACGCTGGCGCTGCTGGTCTACATCCAGAGCTGGAACGACTACTTCTGGCCGCTGATGATCAGCTACACCGACAACTCCCGCGTGCTGACCGTCGGGCTGGGCGTGTTCCGCTCCCAGACACCGCAGACCGGACCCGACTGGGCCGGCCTCATGGCCGCGACCCTCGTCGCCGCGCTGCCGATGCTGCTGCTGTTCGCGGCCTTCGCCAAACGGATCGTCAACTCCATCGGCTTCAGCGGGATCAAGTGAGGACGGCCATGCGATACACGACGCGATTCAAGACAGTGCTCGCCGGCGTCGCCGCCGCGGCCATGGTCGGCGTCACCGCGGCCTGCGGGTCGGGCGGCTCGGGCTCGCAGTCGCGGGCCGACGGGGTCATCGACTACTGGCTGTGGGACAGCGCCCAGCAGCCCGGCTACCAGCAGTGCGCCGACGCCTTCCAGCAGCAGAACCCCGACCTGCGCATCAACATCACCCAGATGGGTTGGGACGACTACTGGCAGCGGCTGACGGCCGGGTTCATCGCGGGCACCGCGCCCGACGTGTTCACCGACCACCTCGCCAAGTTCGCGCAGTACGTCGACCTGGGCGTGCTGGCTCCGCTGGACCAGCTCGAGGCGACGAAGAACCTCCAGGACGGCGACTACCAGGAGGGCCTGGCCGAGCTGTGGAAGGGCCAGGACGGGCACCGCTACGGCGCGCCGAAGGACTGGGACACGATCGGGATCTTCTACAACCGCGCGATGACCCAGGCCGCCGGCATCAGCGACGAGCAGATGGCGAACATGACGTGGAACCCCACCGACGGCGGCACGTTCGAGCAGATCCTCGCCCGGCTCACCGTCGACACCAACGGGGTGCGCGGCGACGAACCCGGCTTCAACAAGAACAGCATCCGCACCTACGGCCTCAACATCGACGAGGCCGGAGGCGGTAACTACGGGCAGACGCAGTGGTCGCCGTTCGCGGCGGCCAACGGCTGGCAGGCCACCGACGTCAACCCGTGGGCGCACCGGTTCAACTTCGACGACCCGAAGTTCCAGGACACCCTGGCGTGGTACTTCGGGCTCGCGAACAAGGGATACGCGCCGCCGTTCGCCGCGGCCACCGACTCCGACCGGGTGATGGCCTCGGGCCAGGTCGCGATGGCGATCAACGGCTCGTGGATGATCGGCACCTTCACGTCTCTGGAGAACGCCTCCGGCGAGAAGATGGACATCTCGGTCGCGCCGACCCCGATCGGGCCGGTCGGGCATCGCGCGTCGATGTTCAACGGCCTCGCCGACTCCGTCGTCGCCAACGGGCCGGAGCCGGAGAACGCGGCCAAGTGGGTGGCCTTCCTCGCCGGGGAGGAGTGCCAGAACATCATCGGCGACGCCGGTGTCGTCTTCCCCGCCCGCCCGGCCGGCACCCAACGCGCCGTCGAGTACAACCAGCGCGAGCGCAACCTCGACGTCGACGCGTTCACCGTGCAGGTGCGCGACAAGACGACGTTCCAGGCGCCGGTGGTCAACTACGCCGCCGACATCCAGGCGCTCATCACCCCGGCACTCGACGCGATCTACATGGGGCGGGAGCCCGTCTCCTCGATGACGCAGGTCAACGAGCAGATCAACTCCCTGCTCGAACAGCAGTAGCGGTAGGCTGCCCGCCGCATCCGACGACGGCCGCGCCGCGAGGAGTTCTCCTCGCCCGGCGCGGCCGTCGCTCGCTCGCGGCCCGTCCCGGAGGCCCCCGTGTGGGCCGATTGACCACTCGCGAGCGGTCACTTTTCGTGCGCGGCGCAACACCGCAGGTCAGGGGTCTGCGGTTCGGTCCGGTCGGGCCGATTGACCACTCGACGAGCCCCGAGTGGTCACCGCACAAGAGTCTGGGCGGTTATCGCGGTCCAATGCCGCCGCGTCTACCGAGCCGCACCGGGCCCCACCAGGCCGCACGGGCACCACCAGGCCGTACGGGCTACACCGGCTCACACCCGCCCACGCCGGACCTCCGAAGTCGAGGACGTTCGTCCCTGCTTACGGGCTTGACCCTCGCCCGACCGTGTTATTAGGTATACCTATCCTTATGCGGCGTCCGGATACCATCCCGGGCCCGTCGCGCCCGATCGGAAGAGGCAACCGCCGATGTCTGTCCTGACCCATACGCTGGCCGAACGGCGAGTCGAGCGGACGGGTATCGGAATCACCACCGCGACAGCGACGACAGACGCGACCGTCACCCTCGACACACTGCGGCGCGGCCAGCGGGCCATGATCATCGGCGTCGACGACGCCCTCGAGCCGGCGTGGGGCCGGCGCCTGGTCGACCTCGGGTTCGCGCCCGGCGCCACCGTCGAGTTCATCCGCCGGGCCCCGCTCGGCGACCCCCGGGTGTTCCGCGTCGCCGACTACGAGGTGGCGCTGCGGCGACCGCTCTCGCGCTCCATCCGCGTGCAGCTGCTTCCATGAGCGGGCATCACCACGGTGGTGGTGGCGCCTCGACACTGACCGGCACGCGCCGATTCGCGCTGGTCGGTAGCCCTAACTCCGGCAAGACCACCCTGTTCAACTCCCTGACCGGCCTGCGCGCGAAGACTGGCAACTATCCCGGCGTCACCGTCGCCCGCTACGAGGGGCCCGCGCGCATCGGCGGCGAGCAGGTCGTCATCGAAGACCTGCCGGGCTCCTACAGCCTCGACCCGATCAGCCCCGACGAGGCCGTCGTGGAGTCGGTGCTCGACCGCGACGACACCAGCGTGCCGACCCCCGACGCCGTGATCGCCGTCATGGACGTCACCACGCTGCGGCGCTCGCTGCGGCTGCTCGCGCAGGTGCTGCACACCGGCCTGCCCGTGTGCGTCGTGCTGACGTTCGGCGACGAGATGGCCGTGCGCGGCGGCGCCTACGACATCGACGCCCTGACCAGGGCGCTGGGGGTGCCGGTGCTCGGCGTCGTCGGCGGCCGCCGCGCCGACGTCGACCGGCTGCGCGACCGGCTCGCCGACGTCGAGTCGTGGCCCGCCCCGGCCGTCCCGCCGCCGCTGGCCATCGACGAGCTCAGCGGCTGGGTCGACTCGGTGCTCGACACCGCCGGGTACGAGGTGCCGCAGGTCGATCGGCGCAGCCGCCGCATCGACGCCGTGCTCCTGCACCCGGTGTGGGGCTCGCTGATCTTCTTCGCCGTGATGTTCACGTTCTTCCAGGTGATCTTCACCGTCGCGGCCCCGGCCCAGGCCGCCGTCGAGACGTTCTTCGCCTGGCTCGGCGGGCTCGTCGCCGAGCACGTGAGCATCCCGTGGCTCGCGTCGTTCCTCAGCCAGGGGCTCATCGGCGGCATCGGCGGCGTGCTCGTGTTCCTGCCGCAGATCCTGCTGCTGTTCCTGCTCCTGGCCGTGCTCGAGGGAGTCGGGTACCTCGCCCGCGCCGCGCTGCTCATGGACCGGCTCATGGCGAAGGCGGGCCTGGAGGGCCGCGCGTTCGTCGCGCTGCTGTCGTCGCTGGCCTGCGCGATCCCCGGCATCATGGCCACCCGCACCCTGCCCTCGGCCCGCGACCGGATCGCGACGATGATGGCCGCGCCGCTCATGACGTGCTCGGCCCGGCTCCCGGTGTACGTGCTGCTCATCAGCCTGCTCGTGCCCGCGGACGCGAATGTCGGGCCGTTCGGGCTGCAGGGCCTGGTGATGTTCGGGCTCTACCTGCTCGGGGCCTTCTCCGCGATGACGTTCGCGTGGGCCGTCGGGCGGTTCGCCGGGCGCGCCATCCCGCAGCTGCCGTTCTACATGGAGCTGCCCCCCTACCGCCTGCCGCGACTGAGCAGCGTCGTCGTCTCGATGTGGGATTCGGCGCTGGCGTTCGTGCGCAAGGTGACGACGATCATCCTCGCGACGACGATCATCCTGTGGGCCGCGCTCAACCTGCCGGTGCACAGCGCCGCCGACATGGCCGCCGCCGGCGTCGACACCGGCGACGACGTCGCCGTCAGCTCGTACGTCATCGACAACAGCTACGCCGCGGGCCTCGGGCGCGCCGTGCAGCCGGTGTTCGAGCCGCTCGGCTTCGACTGGCGCATCAACGTCGGCATCGTCGCCTCGCTGTCGGCGCGGGAGGTCTTCGTCGCCACGCTCGGCCAGATCGCCGCCGCCGAGGACCCGGAGGACCCGGCCGCCGCGCTCGCCGCCATGACCGTCTCCGACGGGCCGCGGGCCGGGGAACCGCTGTTCACGGCGCCGACCGTCGCGGCCCTGCTGATGTTCTTCGTCTACGCGCTGCAATGCATGTCGACGGTCGGCGTCATGTGGCGCGAGACCGGCTCCTGGCGCTGGCCCGCGATCGCGTTCGTCAGCATGTTCGCCCTCGCCTGGTTCATGGCGCTGCTCGCGCGCACCGTCGTCGGCGCGCTCGTCTGAGGCGGTGGGGGAGATGCCCGCGGTGCTCGCGCTGCATCCGGAGGCGGTGCCCGGCGACCCCGCGACGCTGCGCTGGGTCGTGCCGCCCGGTCGGGTGCCCGTGCGGGGGCGCCTCGAGCAGGCCCCTGGCGCGCTCGGCGAGCTGCTGCGCGACGGCACGCTGACCGCGGTGCAGTGCGGGCCGGCCGAGGTCAGCACGACCCTGGGCGGCGGGCGGTCCTGGGCCGGCGAGGGCGCCCGCGTGCGCACCGCCCTGCAGTCGGCCCTCGCGGAGCCCGACGCCTGGGTCGCGCAGCGGTCGGCCCCGGGCGCCGGCGAGACCGGGCGGCCCGGCGAGCGGCCCACCGAGCAACCCGGCGAGCGGCCCTTCGAGCGGCCCGGGGAGCAACCTGGCGACGACGCGGCGGTGCGCGCCGGCGTGCAGGCCGTGCTCGACGGTCCGGCGGGACAGTACGTGCGCTCCCACGGTGGCGGCGTCGAGCTCGTCGACGTGAGTGACGGCGTCGTGCAGCTGCGCCTCTCGGGGGCGTGCAGGCACTGCCCGATCTCCCCGGCGACGCTGCACCTGCAGCTGGAACGGCGGATCCGCGAGCAGGTGCCGGGCGTGCTCGACGTGCGGGAGGCACCGAAGCGGGGTTTCGCGCCGGTGTTGCGCTGGCGCGGCTCGCGGCGCTGACTCCCCGATCGGTCCGGCATGCGGACCAGGCCACGAGCATTCGATACACGACGGTGATCGGTCGGTAACCCCGAGTCGGCATCCTCGGCTCATCCGGCTTCCCATGCCTCGAGGTGCTGCCATGACCCAGACCATCGCCCCGCCTGCTGAACCCGCCGCGCCTGCTGTGCCATCGGCCCCGTCGGCGCCCGCCCCGGCGGCGCCCGCCCCGCCGGTTCCCTCGGCCCTGAGCGAACCGCCGACCGCGGGCGCGGCCGTCACCGGCTCCGCGATCGACGAGCTCGTGGCCCGGGCCGACCGTGCTCGCCGCGCCTACGACGCGTTCGGCCAGGAGCAGGTCGACGCGATCGTGCGCGACATCGGCAAGTACGTCTACGACAACGCCTCGATGCTCGCCCGGCTCGCGGTGGACGAAACCGGCATCGGCGTGTTCGAGGACAAGATCGCCAAGAACCAGGGCAAGGCTAGGCTCATCTGGAACAGCTTGAAGGACAAGAAGTCCCGCGGCGTCATCGGCGAGGAGCCGGTGGGCAACCTCGTGCTCGTCGCCAAGCCGGTCGGGATCGTCGGGGCGGTCGCGCCGGTGACCAACCCGATCGTCACGCCGATGTGCAACGCGATGTTCGCGCTGAAGACCGGCAACGCGATCATCTTCGCCCCGCACCCGAAGGCGCAGGCGTGCACGATCCACCTCACGCAGGTGTTCCGCGCGATCCTGCGCGAGCACGGGGCGCCGGAGGACCTCGTGCAGGTGCTGCCGAAGGTCTCGATCGGCGCGACCCAGGAGCTCATGCGGGCCGTCGACGTCGTCGTCGCCACCGGGGGAGAGGCGATGGTCAAGGCCGCCTACTCCTCGGGCAAGCCGTCGTTCGGGGTCGGCGCGGGCAACGTGCCGGTGATCCTCGACGAGGGCATCGACGTGCGCGCCGCGACCGAGATGATCGTCGCCGGCGCCTCCTTCGACAACGGGATCATCTGCTCGCACGAGCAGTTCGTCATCGTGCCCGCGGCGATGTACGACCAGACCGTCGCCGGTTTCCTGGCCACCGACCGGGTCTGGTACTGCGACGACCCGCAGGTCATCGACCGGTTCCGCACGGCGCTGTTCCCCGACGGGGCGTTCAACCGCACGCTGGTCGGCAAGTCGCCCTCGTTCATCGGGGTCATCGCCGGGGTCTCGATCCCGCCGAGCGTGCGGGTCATCGTGCTCAAGGTGGCCGCCTCCGGTCGCGACGACATTCTCGCGCGCGAAAAGCTGTGCCCCGTCGTGGCGCTCATGCCGTGCGACTCGTTCGAGGACGCGCTCGCGGCCGCCGAGGCCAACCTGTTCGTCGAGGGAGCCGGGCACAGCGCTGCGATCCACAGCGTCGACGACGAGCACGTGCAGG
>JBDIAM010000166.1:0-7583 GCA_039812445.1 Piscicoccus intestinalis
GGCCTCGGCCTCGGCGCGGCGTGCGTCGTCGCCGCGGCCCTGACCCGCACCCGGCTGGGCATCCTGCTCGGCTGGCTCGTGCAGCTGCTCACCCTCGCCAGCGCCGTCGCCGTGCCCGCGATGCTCGTCGTCACCGCGATCTTCGGCAGCCTGTGGGTCGTCGCTCTCGTGCAGGGCCGCAAGATGGACGACCTCACGCATGCCTACGTCACGGGCGGTTCGGCCTCCGGAGACGGCGGCGCGGGCTCGGCCGATCCTGCGGCCGGAGCCCCACCGCGCGGCTAGGCTGCGAGGATGACCGAACGATCTCTCGTCCTCGTCAAGCCCGACGGATTCGAGCGGGGCCTGGTCGGCGAGGTGCTGCGCCGCATCGAGGCCAAGGGGTACACGCTCGTGGCGCTGCAGATCCTCACGCCGCAGCGCGACCGGCTCGCGAAGCACTACGCCGAGCACGAGGGCAAGCCGTTCTACGACTCGCTGTTGGAGTTCATGTCGTCGGGGCCGGTGGCGGCCGTCGTCATCGAGGGCGTGCGCTGCATCGAGGGGTTCCGCTCGCTGGCCGGCAGCACCGACCCGACCAAGGCCCCGCCCGGCAGCATCCGCGGCGACCTCGGCCGCGACTGGGGGCAGGGCTCCACGCAGAACATCGTGCACGGCTCGGACTCCCCGGAGTCGGCGGCCCGCGAGATCGAGATCTGGTTCCCGGAGCTGTCCGCCTGAGCCCGAGTCGAACCCGCCCGCCGGTGCGACGACGACGGCCCGCCGCCCGCTCGTGACCGGGTGTAATCGGCGCTGCGCCGGGTAGCGGTCCGACGTGGAGACAACGAGCACGCAGACCGCAGCACCGGCACGCGCGGAGTCGACAGCCGCGACCACCGCGACGCGCACCACCGCGACGCCGACCCCCGCGACGCCCTCGCCGCAGCGCCCGGCGCTGAGCCGGCTCGTCGGTGACGTCACGGCCTTCGCCGAGAGCGTCTGGGGCCGCGAACCGCTGCGCCGCTCCGACGATCCGCAGGCGTACGCCGACCTCTTCTCCCTCGACGCGGTCGACGAACTCGTCAGCACCCGCGGGCTGCGCACCCCGTTCCTGCGGCTCGTCAAGGACGGCAAAGAACTGCCCGAACGCGCCTACACCGGCTCCGGGGGCATCGGCGCGGCCGTCGCCGACCAGGCCCGCGACGACTCCATCCACGACGAGGTGGGCCGCGGGGCCACCGTCGTGCTGCAGGGCCTGCACCGCGTCTGGGAGCCGGTGCGCAGCTTCTCCGCGCAGCTGGCCGCCGACCTTGGTCACCCGGTGCAGGTCAACGCGTACATCACGCCCCCGCAGTCGCAGGGCTTCGGCGCGCACTACGACGTGCACGACGTCTTCGTGTTGCAGTTCGCGGGCGAGAAGCACTGGCACATCCACGACCCGGTCTTCCCGCTGCCGCTGCGCACCCAGCCCAACCACCTGCACGCCGCCGCGATCACGCAGGCCGCGCAGGGCGAGCCCACCCTCGACGTCGTGCTGCGCCCCGGCGACTGCCTCTACCTGCCGCGCGGGTACCTGCACTCCGCGACCGCGCTCGGCGGCGTCAGCGGGCACCTGACGATCGGGCTCCCGGCCTGGACGCGGCACAGCGTCGCCGAGAAGGTGCTCGCGATCGTCGCCGAGCGCCTGGCGCAGGACGAGCGGCTGCGCGAATCGCTGCCGCTGGGAGTGGACTTCACCGACTCCGGCGCCTTGACCGGCGACCTCGACATCGTGCGGGAGGCGGTGGCAGCCGCGCTGCGCGACCTCGACACCGACGAGGTCGCCGCCGGGCTCGCCCAGGAGCACGCCGACGGGCAGCGCGCCGCGCCCGTGCGCCCGTTCGCGCAGCTGGCCGCGAGCCGCGACCTCGACGAGTTCACCCGCGTCGCGCTGCGCGGCCACCTCGCGCTGCGCCCGGTGCACCTCGACGACGGCGGCGTGCGCCTCATCGGCCGCAACGGCCGATTCACGGTGCCGGCCGCCGAGGCCCCCGGACTCGACCCGCTGCTCGCCGGGGAGACGGTCACGCCCGCCGACCTCGCCGCCGCGACCGGCCTCGAACCCCGGACCGCGACCCGACTCGTGCGGCGCCTCCTCGACGCCGGGGCGGTCGTGCCCGCCTGACGCCACCTCCGCGACGGGACACCTCGAACTCGACGGGACACCCGCGATCGCAGGTGTCCCGTCGAGTCAGGCGTGTCCAGCGCGAGCCGGCCGCACCGCCAAGGGGCTCGCCGTCAGCCGATCTCCTTCAAGGCGGTGGCGATCTTCTCCTCGCTGAGGATGCCGACGTGCGTCGAACGCAGCACCCCGTCGCGGTCGATGAAGAAGTGCGCCGGGATGCCCATGACCCGGTAGCTGGAGGCGACCTCGGTCTGCGGGTCGGGCACCTGGTCGAAGGTGAGGCCGAGCCGCTGCGCGAACGTCTTGACGGTCATCGCCTCCTCGGAGAGGTAGAACGCGACGATCGCCAGGTCCTTCGGCTCGCCCTCGGCGTGCGCGGCCTGGATGTCCGGCGCCTCGACGCGGCATGCCGAGCACCACGACGCGCCGAACGTCAGCCACACCGGGCGGCCCTTGAGCTGGTCCAGCGACACCGGCTTGCCGTCGATCGAGACGCCGGTGAACCCCGGCGCGGCCTGCCCGATCTCGGGAGCCGGGCCCGACGCCGCCGCGGTGAGCTCGACCGCCTCCACCGATCCCTCGTTGCCGGCCTTGGCGGCGATCGGCGCGTCGGGGCGCAGGAAGTACGCGCCGAGCACGACGAGCGCGGCCGTCAGCGTGAGCACGCCCATCGTGCCGAGCCGGCTCGTGCGGATCCGCTCGCGCCAGTCCCGCGGCTCGTTCTCGTCGCGCACGTCGGGACGGTTCTGCAGGCTCTGGCGTGCCATGTTGCTCCTTGTGGGTCAGGCAGGGCCGGGTGGGATCAGGCGTAGGAGTGCAATCCGCCGAGGAACAGGTTGCCGAAGAACGTGAACAGGATCGCGGCGAAGCCGAGGATGAGCAGCCAGGCGGCCCGGTCGCCGCGCCAGTCACGGGAGATGCGGGCGTGCAGGTAGGCGCCGTAGATGAGCCACGTCACGAGGGCCGCGGTCTCCTTGGGGTCCCAGCTCCAGTACCGGCCCCACGCGACGTCGGCCCACACGGCTCCGAGGATGATCATGATCGTCAGCAGCGGGTAGGTGAGGATCGCGGCGCGGTAGCCGATCTCGTCGAGCAGCTCACGGTCGGGCAGGCCCTTCCACCGCACGTGCGGGTGGATGAGGTACAGCGCGGCGGCGCCGAAGGCGACGACCCCGGCTCCGTAGGCGAGCATCGCGCACGCCACGTGGATGGCCAGCATCGTGTTGTTGTGCAGGGCCGGAACCAGCGGGCGCACGGTGGAGTCGACGGTCAGCGCGTAGATGAGCATCGCGAGGATGACCGGCAGCACGAACAGGCCGAGCATGCGCACCTTGTAGCGCCACACGAACAGCGTGTACGCGAACAGCATGCCGAAGCTGAACGCGACGGCGAACTCGTGCTGGTTGGCCCACGGCCCGTGGCCGGTGGTGATCGCCCGGGTCACGAGGTTGACGGCGAGGAAGAACGCGGCCAGCCGGGTGACGTTGTCGGCGTACCAGACCAGCCCGCGGGCGTGCTCGGACGACCCCGCGCCGTGGTTGAGGTCGCGCACGACGATGCCGTCGATGGAGTAGCCGGCGTCCTCCCAGGCCCCGGCCTCGCTGCTCGCGGCGCCGACCATCGCGGGGGCTCGCTCGGGCGACTCGTCGTGGGCGTCCCGCCGGTGCTTGACGGCGACCGCGATGTGCGCGAACAGCGCGAGGACGACGAGCGCCGTGCTCGCCAGCAGCGCGTACTGCGAGATATCGAACATCGCTGACCTTCTTTCTGGTGCTGCCTACTGCTCAGGTGTGCCGGGAGCCGGTCGCGGCCGGGACGGTGGAGGTGCCGGCTGCCGTGCCGGACCGGTCGGCCTTGACGGCTCGGCGCACGAAGTCGCCGATCATGCGCCGGAACCGGTGCTCGTAGCCGAGGTCGGTGCGGTCGGTGGACGCGATGACGACGCGGGAACGCACGCGTCCGTGGGCGTCGGTGCCCTCGACGGGGCGCACCCGCACCCACAGCCGCCGCTGCCGGATGAGGAACGTCAGCATGAAGCCGAGCATCATCAGGCCCGAACCGATCCACACGATGAGCGCGCCGTGATCGCGGGCCACCGACAGGCCGGTGAACTGCCGCTCGCGCTCGAAGGTGACGTTGAGCCCGGCGATCTGGCCGGAGGCGCCCTGGTCGAGCACCCCGGAGTCGGTGCGCTCGGTCTGTCCGATGCGCACCGCGTCGACCTGCGCCTGGCCGGGCGCGACGAGCGCGTCGGTGCGCCCGGAGGCCCCGCTGATGACCCAGTACTTCAGCCCGTACTTCGGCAGCGTCACCGAACCGAACACGTGCTTCTCGTCGTCGGTCTGGTACTGCAGCGGCACGCCGCCGTCGAAGAGCACCTCCCCGGAGGCGGGGTCGGTGATCCGCAGCATCGCGGCGATGCCGAAGTACGACTGGTAGACGACGACGCCGTCGTACCGCAGCGGTTGGTTGACGCGCACGTCCTGGCGCGCCACCTGCTGGCCGTTGTCGTACAGGACGAGGTCGGAGACGAAGTCCATCGGCTGGCCGTTCGGGTGGTACGAGTCGCTGAACCCGCGCACCTCGATCGACAGGTCGGTGCCCTGCCCGACGTCGGCGGTGCTGCCCACGGTCACCGGAAACTCGTTGAGCCGGAAGCCGAACGTCGAGGTCACGAGCACGCCGACGAGGATGATGACGAAGGCCGTGTGGGCGATGAGCGTGGCGAACGGCGCGAGGTGGAAGCGGTCGGCGTAGCACGAGCCGGTCGGGTCTTTCGGGTCGTCGACCACCCGGTACCGGTGGGAGCGCAGCATGCCCTGCACGCGGGGCAGCACCTGCTCGGGTGTGCCCGGCATGACGATCTCGGCGCGCAGGCCGGCGCGGGCGAAGAACGCGTCGCTGGGGTGCACGTGCGGGCGCATCGCGCGCTGCCACAGCGACGGCGTGCGGTGCGTCGTGCACGCGATGATGCTCAGCGTCAGCATGATCGTCGTGACCTTGAACGCCGGCGACGCGAAGATGTGGAAGAAGCCGATCGTGTAGAGGATGTCGGTCCAGCCGCCGTAGCGCGGCCGCACCGTGTCGAGCCACGAGCGGTAGGCGTCGGAGTCGCCGCGCACCCCGTCCGGAGACTGCTCGAGCAGCGTGCCCATGAGCGTCAGGAACGCCATGAACAGGATGAGGATGATCGCCACGTGCTTGCTGTAGAAGAACGCGTAGATCCGGCGGGACAGGTTCTTCGGGGCGAACGCGCGTCGGGCCCCGCCCCGGCCGCCCCGCCCGCGACCGCCGCTTCCGCCGCCGAACCCGGTGCGATCGCCGCCTGAGCCGCCGGAACCGCCGTCCTGCCGGGGCGTGTCGCCCTGGCGGAGGTAGACCTGGGGGCCCTGCACCGGCCGGACGACGTCGACAGATCTGGTCATGATGTCCTCACAGTCCGTACGCGGGCAGGAGACCGGTGAACCGGCCGAACAGGTCGGTGACGATCGCGAACCCCAGCAGCACCATGAGGGCGCCGCTGACGAGGGAGATCGTGGCCTCGTGGCGGGCCAGCGCGCGCATCCGCTGCTGCACGGCGTCGACACCGAGCGCGACGAGCACGAACGGGATGCCCAGCCCGAGGCAGTAGGCCAGCAGCAGAACGATGCCGGGGGCGACGCTCTCGCTGCTGGAGGCCAGGCCGATGACGGCGCCCAGCGTCGGGCCGATGCACGGCGTCCAGCCCGCCCCGAACGCCAGGCCCATGAGCGCCGAGCGGCGGTAGCTGGGCCGCAACGATGCCGGGTCGACGACGGCCGGCCGAGCGTGCGCGGCGGTGGCCAGAC
The DNA here is from genome assembly GCA_039812445.1 of Piscicoccus intestinalis. GTDB lineage: Bacteria > Actinomycetota > Actinomycetes > Actinomycetales > Dermatophilaceae > Kineosphaera > Kineosphaera intestinalis_A. Next base: position 5,971 of record JBDIAM010000166.1, read on the forward strand.
CGCCTCCGGCCGACGGGTGGGCCGGCGTGTGCGGGCCGGAGCCGGCGGACCCCTGCAGGTCGCCGCTGGCCACGAGCACGGTCTGCATCGGCACCCGCACCTGGCGGCGCAGGAACGGGAGCTCGATGAGGCCGGCGACATGCAGGCCGAGCACGATGATGATCGCGCCGCCGACGATGCGCAGCGTCGAGCGATACGGGCTGAGCACGTGGCCGAGCAACCCGACCGAGGCCCACACCGCGACGAAGACCGCGGTGAAGCCGAGCACGAACACGACCGCCTGGGTGGCGGCCGCGCGGCGCAGGGCCCGTCGGCTCGCGGGATCGAGCTCGCCGTCGACGTCCGCCTGGGTGTGGCCGCCGAGCAGGTAACTGACGAAGACCGGCACCACGGGCAGAAAACACGGCGAGGCGAACGAGATCACCCCGGCGAGAACCACCAGCGGCAGCGCGAGCAACGTCGAGTCGGTCATGGCTACCTCGCCGCCCCCGTGGAGCCGGAGCTCGGAGCCGGTGAGGCGGGTGCCGAGGGCGCCGCCGTGCTCATCTGCTGGATGCGCGCGAGGTGGGCCTGCGCCGTCTTCGCGATCTGCGAGTCCGGAGCCAGTTCACTGACCTTGGTCCACTCGGCGGCGGCGCGCTCGGCGTCCGGCGGGTTCTTGCTGAGGTAGAGGAAGCCCAGGTCGTAGTGCGCCTCGGCCGACTTCGGGTCGATCCGCAGCACCTCGCGCCACTCCTTTTCGGCGGAGGCCGTGTCGCCCTGGTTGAACTTCGACGCGCCGAGCGCGAGGCGGGCGTCGGTGTCCTTCGGGGTGACCTCGAGCACGCGGGCCTGCCAGGTGGCGGCGTTGGCGTAGTCGGCGGCCTGCACGTACATGTTCGACAGGTCCCGCATCGCGTCGACGTCCTTGGGGTTGGCCTCCACCCGCTGCGTGAGGGTGTCGACCTTGGCCGGGTCGATGGGAACCGGCGTCGGCCCCATGCCCATGCCCTCCGGCATGCCGCTGGCGGCGTTGGCCAGGCTGGTCTCCTCGGCCTGCTGCTCGGTGCCGGAGCGGTCGCCGAGCTGGTACACCCCGAAGATCACGCCGAGCACGATGACGACGAGGGCCAGCGCGGTGATCGGTGTGCGCCCCTTCTCCTTGGCGGCGTTGCGTTGCGCGGTGCGGCCGTAGACCGTCGGCTTGGCCTCGACGTCCTCGTCGAGATCGGCGAGGTCACGCAGGCCATCGGCCTGGTCGCCCGCGGCCTGGCCGGTGAGCACGGCGTGCGCGGCGTCGGCGGTGCGCGACTGCCTCCGGGCCCACTCGTGCAGGGGGGAGGGGGCCTGGTCGAGGTAGCGGTTCAGTTCGCGGTGGAGCCGGTCGAGGTCGCCCGCGCCGGCCGTCTCGTCGACGCCCATCCACGCGCGCAGCCGCTCGTCGAGGTCTGCGGGCGGGCGCGCCGGCGAGCCGTCCGCCGGGTCGGGGGATCCGTCCGCTGGGGGCCGCTGCGCCATGGGTTCGTCCTGCCGTTCGGTGTCGGGTGCGTATGCGGGAGTCGTGCGTTCCGTATCTGGTGTCTGGCCGGTATCTGGTCGGTCGGGCCTCGTTGACGAGGCCGAGTCGCGCGTTC
>JBDIAM010000167.1:0-7538 GCA_039812445.1 Piscicoccus intestinalis
GCTCAGCGGTGCAGGTACGAGGTGTACGAGTCGAACAGCGCGCGCTTGGGAGCCGGGTACCTCCCGGCATGGCGCAGCCGACCGTCCGCTCGCACGGTCCACGTGTTGAGCGCCGCCCCGCCGAACGCCGAGGGCACCGACAGCCATCCGACGCCGTAGCGGCCGGAGGCGGGCGCGAACCGCCCGTACTCCAGCCCGGCGTTGCGCAGCGCGGCCCGGTCGGCGCCGGTCGCGACCGTCGCCACGACCCGCCGCGGGGCGGGGAGCTGGTAGGGCGGATACAGGAACGAGACCGAGCCGACCTTGCGGGCCTTGCCGACCGAGCGCAGCGCGGCGCCGAGCGTGCGGTGGTTGGTCTGCGGGTCGGAGTCGCTCATCGTCGCGTACCCGGCCCGCGTGCCGAAGCGATCGACCGCGGTGTTGACGACCTTTCGCGCCACGGCGTTGGTCAGTGTGGAGCCGGAGTCGGCGACGCGCGGCGCGCCCGGCAAGCCGAGGTGCACGTTGCGGGCGGGAACTCCCAGCCGCGCTGCGGCGGCGCGGAACTCGGCGTCGCGGGCGGCGACGAACTGGGCCGTGGTCAGCCGGTACCGCACGACCCGTCCCGTGCTCGGCGAGCGCACCCCGCGCGCCAACACCGTGCGCGCCCCCGAGGACTGGCCGGTCGTCACGAGCACGAGGTGCACGCACGCCGGGCCCGAGCGGGAGACGGCGCGCCGGATCGAGGCGCCCATGCTCAGCGTCTCGTCGTCCTGGTGCGGCACCAGGTACACCAGCGGCGCCCGCCGGCAGGAGGCCGTCGCGCCCGCTGCCTCGGCCGTCGCGCCCGGCGCCTCGGCCGTCGCGGCCGCCGCGACTCGCGTCGAGACCGGGGTCGCGGCCGCCGCCGGCGCTGCGATCCCGCCTCCTACGGCGACGAGCGCCGTCACCGCCGTGAGCGCTGTGCCGCTCCGGCGTCGAATCCATCCGGCCCGCTGCGAAACTCGTCGATCGATACGCATCCCACGCCCCCTTGCATGCCCCCTGACCAGCGCAATCCTCGAGCTGGTTGAGCGTCTTGAACGCCTGTCCAGAAGATAACCGGCGGGTGGGTGGAACGGGTGTGGGTCGCCGTCGATCACGGCCTGCTCGGCCCGCCGCGGGGCTCGACGGCCCCGGCGGCGCAGGCGGGTTCACGATGCAAGACACTGGTCTCGCGGGGTCGCTGCGGGCCCGCGCGGGCGCGACGCGCCGAATCGCTGGCACTCAAGTTGACCGAGTGCTAATCGGCGGCCTAGATTCGCATTAGCACTCCGACCCGCCAAGTGCTAAGCCGCAGGAGCGGTGCCGCGCTGGGTCGAGGTGGGAAATCATGCGTCATCGAGGCCCGTGGTCGACCCCCGCGACGGCGGCCGCACGGCAGCGGTGCGCACCACAACGTCAGTCCGCGCCCGATGCCGGGCGCGTCGAAGGAAGGGTCGAAGCGTGTCGGTTTCCATCAAGCCGCTCGAGGACCGCATCGTCGTCAAGTCCAGCGAGGCCGAGCAGACCACGGCCTCCGGTCTGGTCATCCCGGACACCGCCAAGGAGAAGCCCCAGGAGGGCGAGGTCCTGGCGATCGGTCCGGGCCGTGTCGACGACAACGGCAACCGCGTTCCGCTCGACGTCAAGGTCGGCGACAAGGTCATCTACAGCAAGTACGGCGGCACCGAGGTCAAGTACGCGGGCGAGGAGTACCTCATCCTGTCGGCCCGCGACGTGCTCGCCGTCGTCGAGCGCTGACGACAGCGCGAGGACACGAGGGAGCGCTAGCGACCGAGGCCCGGAGCGCCGAGGAAGCGCGACCCGAGTGTTCGAGCGCTGACGACAGCGCGAGGACACGAGGGAGCGCTAGCGACCGAGGCCCGGAGCGCCGAGGAAGCGCGACCCGAGTGTTCGAGCGCTGAGCGCTGAGCGCCTGAGCGCTGAACTCAAGGCTCGCAGCACCTCGCGGTGAAGGCCCCGGCACGCGCCGCCACGGTGCGTCCGGGGCTTTCCCCGTTCATCACGGCAGATCACATCGCAGCTGAAGCATCCGCGCGCCCGATCGGGCGCGACGAGGAGAGAAGGACCATTTCATGGCCAAGACGCTGGAGTTCGACGACTCCGCCCGCAAGTCGCTGGAGCGCGGGGTCGACGCGCTCGCCAACGCGGTCAAGGTGACGCTGGGCCCCAAGGGCCGCAATGTCGTCATCGACAAGCAGTGGGGCGCCCCCACGATCACGAACGACGGGGTGACGATCGCCCGCGAGATCGAGCTGGAGGACTCCTACGAGAACCTCGGCGCGCAGCTCGCCAAGGAGGTCGCCACCAAGACCAACGACATCGCCGGAGACGGTACGACGACGGCGACCGTGCTGGCTCAGGCCATGGTCAAGGAGGGCCTGCGCAACGTGGCCGCGGGCGCCGGGCCGGCCGGGCTCAAGCGCGGCATGGACAAGGCCGTCACGGCGATGAGCGACGCGCTCCTGGAGACGGCTCGTGAGGTCGAGAACCGGGACGAGATCGCCCAGGTCGCGAGCCTGTCCGCGCAGGACACCGAGATCGGCTCGCTCATCGCCGACGCGTTCGACAAGGTCGGCAAGGACGGCGTCATCACCGTCGAGGAGAGCCAGACGTCGGCGACCGCCCTGGAGTTCACCGAGGGCATGCAGTTCGACAAGGGCTACCTCTCGCCGTACTTCGTCACCGACCCCGAGCGCATGGAGGCCGTGCTCGAGGACGCGCTCGTGCTCGTCAACTCGGGCAAGATCTCGGCGATCTCCGACATCCTGCCGCTGCTGGAGCAGGTCGCGCAGGCCAAGAAGCCGCTGCTGATCATCGCGGAGGACGTCGACGGCGAGGCCCTGAGCACGCTGGTCGTCAACCGGATGCGCGAGATCCTCAAGGTCGTCGCCGTCAAGGCCCCCGGCTTCGGTGACCGCCGCAAGGCGATGCTGCAGGACATCGCGATCCTCACCGGTGCCACGGTCGTCAGCGAAGAGGTCGGCCTCAAGCTCGACGGCGTCGACCTGGAGATGCTCGGCCAGGCGCGCCGCATCGTCGTCACGAAGGACAACACGACGATCGTCGACGGCGCCGGCGAGGCCGGCGAGGTCGAGGCCCGCGTGGGCCAGATCAAGTCCGAGATCGAGCGCACCGACTCCGACTGGGACCGCGAGAAGCTCCAGGAGCGCCTCGCCAAGCTCGCCGGTGGCGTCTGCGTCATCGGTGTCGGCGCGCACACCGAGGTCGAGCTCAAGGAGAAGAAGCACCGCATCGAGGACGCGATCTCCGCGACCCGCGCGGCCATCGAGGAGGGCATCGTCGCCGGCGGTGGCACCGCGCTGCTGCACGCCGCGAAGGCGCTCGACGGCCTCGAGGTCTCCGGCGACGAGGCCACGGGTGTCGCGATCGTGCGCAAGGCGGTCGCCGAGCCGCTGCGCTGGATCGCCGAGAACGCCGGCATCGAGGGCTACGTCGCGGTCGCGCGCGTGCGCGAGCTGGAGCCGGGCAGCGGCCTGGACGCCGCGACCGGTGAGTACGGCGACCTCGTCGCCAAGGGCATCATCGACCCGGTCAAGGTGACCCGGTCGGCGCTGCGCAACGCCGAGTCGATCGCGTCGATGGTGCTCACCACCGACACGCTCGTCGTCGAGAAGAAGGAGCCGGAGCCCGAGGTCGGGCACGGCCACGGTCACGGTCACTGAGCCGTGCGGTGGCGCCCGTCTGTGACGGTCGCCACCGCACGAGACACCGACGCGAAGACACCGAAGCGGGCCCGGCGTTGTGCCGGGCGCTTCGTCGTGCTGCGGGGGCTTGTGCGGGTCGCGGTGTTGCGGTTGCGGTCCGCCCGTCGTGGCCGGAGGCTTGGACCCGATGGACGTGGCCGGTGCGACCGCCCGGACCGTCAGGAGGCGGCCGCGATCGTGCTGCGGTAGTGCGCTTCGCGCTCCTCCTCGGTCATGGCGCCCCAGACGCCGTAGGGCTCGCGCACGCGAAGCGCGTGCTCACGGCACTGCTGGAGCACTGGGCAGCGCAGGCACATGGCCTTGGCTGCCGCGTCGCGGTTGCGGCGCGCGGGGCCGCGCTCGCCCTCGGGGTGGAAAAACGTCTCCGGGCTGGCCTCGCGACAGGCGCCCTCGAGCTGCCAGTCCCATCGGTCGGCCACCGGCCCGGGCAGTCGGGAGATCTCGGCCACGTGGTGCCTCCTGAGGCTGCGTCGGTGGGTCGGTTCAGCTTGATCAGGCCGCGCGGATGCGGCACCCTCTACAACAGGTATGTGTGGAACGTGCGGTCTCATGCGTCGCGCCCTGTCGCGGCACGATTACCCGCAGCTGCGAGGTGGCAAACCTCGCATTGTTCCGCCGGTCCGACCCGCGCGTGAGATCGCGGCGACGACGACGGCAGGAGAGACGAGCGGAAACGGGGAGCCTGTGGCTTCGAAGCGCGAGGCGGTCGCATGACAGCGCCTTCTCGCGACATGTTCCGCCGACGCCGGGCCGTCACCGCGGGTGTGGCCTCGGGTCAGGCGGATTCGAGTGACACGTCGGAGGCTGCCACGGTGCGCCACGACACGCCGTCCAGGACGCCCGCCCAAGAAAAAGCAACCGAGGGCGGCCGAAGCGTAACGCCGGGGCACTCCCAAGCGATGGAAGACATGAGCGCCGGATCTCCGATGGCGACGATGGCTGCCCAGGCCATGGCCGGCGATTCGGTGGCGCTCGAAGAACTCATGCGAGCGGTGCGCGAACGCGCGTTCCGCTACGCGAGGGCTCGATTGGGTCGATTTCCGCAGGCGGCGAATGCCGCCGAAGACGCCGCGCAGGAGGTGTGCATCGCAGTGTTGACGTCGCTGTCTCGGTATGACGAACGCGGTGTGCCCTTCGAGGCGTTCGTCTACTCCATCTGCGCCCGCAAGGTCGCGGACGTGCAGCGCGCGGCGATCCGCACCCCGGTGCCCACCGACGAGTTCCCGGACGACGCCGACCTGTCGGCGGGTCCGGAAGACCTGGCGATGGCCGGGGCCCAGGCCGACGAGGTCTGGGCGATGATGCAGGAACTTCCGGCCCACCAGCGTGAACTGCTCACGTTGCGGGTGGCGGTAGGCTTGTCAGCCGAAGAAACGGCGCAAGCGTTGGGAATGACCGCGGGGGCGGTTCGAGTCGCGCAGCACCGGGCGTTGGGCCGGTTGCGGGCGCTCTATGACAGGCGGGACAAGGGGGAGCCGTGACTAGGGACGAGTCTTTGGGGCTCGGTGCCATTCACGCGGATGACGATCTACTCGATCGGATCGGGCGGCGCGACAACGCGTCGTTCGACGGCCTCGAGGCGATGTTGGCGTCATGGACGGCGCAGATCGACGCCGACGCGGCGGCGATGGACGACCGCACCGGCCCGTTGGGCCTGCGGGGCAAGAGCCCGGCGGTCGCCGGGGCGATCGCGCCGCAGATTGCGCCGATCCGTCCGATCGCGCAGCGCCCGGCGCCGCGCACCATTCGCATTCCGGGTGCTCGGGCGGCCGCGGTCGCCGGTGTGCTCGCGGTGACGATGTCCGGTGGTGGGGTCGCCGCGGCGCTCACCGGTCAGGACGTGCCGATCATGTCGACGATCGTGCAGAAGGCTCGGGTCGACATGCCCGCGGGGCTGTCGTCGACCAGCCCGGAGAAGCTCGACGACGTCATGGTCAAGGTGGTCGCCGATCGCATCTCCGCCGGGCGCACCGACGAGGCCCGCGAGATCGTCGAGGCGATGCAGGGGCAGACCGGCCCTAACCCCGACCCCTCGGTCAAGGCCCAGGTCCAGGCCCTCGACGTCATGGTCGACGAGGCCGAGCTGGCCGCTGCCGGCACCGCCTCGCCGACGTCCACGAGCACGGGCACACCGTCGATCGTGGCGGCTCCGAGCCCGACCACGACCTCGGCGACCTCGGCCATCGGGTTGCCGTCGTCGGCCGCGTCCGCGCTGGTGACGACGCTGACGGCGACCGGGCTGGCTCCGCTGACCTCGCCGCCGTCGACGGCGGGCGACTCGAAGCCCGCGACGACGGAGCCGAGTGAGCACGCCGACCCGACGTCGGAGGCGCCGGCCACGGACCACTCGACGTCCGATCCGGAGAGCCCGAGCAGTTCGAGCACCGCCGGCAGTTCGAGCCACTCGAGCAGTTCGAGCACCTCGAAGTCCTCGTCGCCGCGGAGCACGCCGACGAAGACCCGCCAACCGAGCAGTTCGAGCACCACGCGGACCACCGCGGGAGTGCTGCCCGGAGCCGGGATGACCCGCGGCGGGTCCAGCGGTGACCGCACGCCCACCTCTTCGACCACCACCAGCTCCGGCAGCGCCTCCAGCTCGACCGGCGCGGCGGGCGGATCCAGCTCCGCCTCGTCATCCTCCTCCTCGTCCTCGTCGTCGTCTTCGTCGTCCTCCTCGTCGAGTAGTTCCTCGAGTTCGGCGGCCGCCGCGAGCACGCCGAGCGCGACGACCGAGCCCAGCGCCCCGGAGGAGACGCCGTCGGCCTCCCCGACGCCGTCTCCGTCGACGCCCCCCACCGACTGACTGGCCGCGCGGTCAGCGGTCACAGACCGGCCGGAGATCGGCCGCAGACCGGCGTTACGTGCACCGGCCATCGACCGGACCAGCGAGTGTCGGTCTCACCCATGCCCCGAGGCGGTGGCGTGGGTGTCGTGCTGTCGCGACGGGCGACTCGGGTCGGGGCCGAACGCGACTGAGCGAATAGGAGCATGCGCGCGCGGCGCCTAGAATCGCGTCATGCAGTGGGCGACGAGCACGGAACTTGACGAGCGCACCCTGGCAGTGCGGAGCGAACAACCCGCACCGGCACAGACATCGACACCGACACCGCCGCCCGGGCCGGAGCCGGAGCACGACCCCTTCGCCCTCACCGGCCTGACCTACGACGACGTGCTGCTGCTTCCGGGGGAGACCGACGTCATCCCCTCGGAGGCCGACACCTCCAGCCGCGTGACCCGCAACATCACGGTGAGCATGCCGCTGCTGTCGGCCGCGATGGACACCGTCACCGAGTCGCGGATGGCGATCGCCATGGCCCGTCAGGGCGGCCTGGGGGTGCTGCACCGCAACCTGTCGATCCACGATCAGGCGCGCCAGGTGGATCAGGTGAAGCGCTCGGAGATGGGCATGATCACCGACCCGGTCACGGTCTCGCCGGACGCGACGCTGCGCCAGGTCGACGAGCTGTGCGGCCAGTTCCGGATCTCCGGGCTGCCCGTCGTCGACCCCGACAACCGCCTGCTCGGCATCATCACCAACCGCGACCTGCGCTTCGAGACCGACGCGCAGCGGCGGGTCAGCGAGGTGATGACCCCGATGCCGCTGGTCACGGCCCCGGTCGGCGTCGACAAGAACGACGCGCTGGCGCTGCTGGCCCGCCACAAGATCGAAAAGCTGCCGCTCGTCGACGACGCGGGACGGCTGCGCGGCCTGTTCACCGTCAAGGACTTCACGAAGTCCGAGCAGTACCCGCACGCGACGAAGGACGACGCCGGACGGCTGCGCGTCGG
>JBDIAM010000168.1:0-7524 GCA_039812445.1 Piscicoccus intestinalis
GCCGACCCGGCTGCGCCAGCCGACCCGGCTGCGCCAGCCGACCCGGCTGCGCCGCCCGGCCCGGCTGACCCGGCTCCGCCTCAGCCCGCGGGGCGGTTGATGGTCCAGATGGCGTTGGCGAAGGCGGCGGGGATCTGCGCGGGGTCGGTGACGTAGTAGGCGCGGCCGCCGACCTGGCTGGTGACGCGGGTCATCACGGCCTGGTCGTCCTTCGTGCCCATGCCGACGACGACGACCCGTACGGGCCGCTGCGGGTCGGCGGCCGCCTTGAGCCGGGCGATGAGCTGGTCGGTGCTCAGGCCGCCGGTGGAGTCGTCGTTGCGCCCGTCGGTGAGCACGACGATGAGGTTGTCGCGGTCGGGCGCGTAGCCGCGCTGCATCGTCGAGAACGCCGCGAAGATCGTGTCGTTCAGGCCCGTGTCGCCGCTGATGAAGGTGGGCATCCGCGCGGCGTCGCGCACCAGGGTGGCCGCGTGCGACGACGACGTGCCGACCTCGCCGATGGGCCGCACCGGGGTGACGAGCCGGTAGTCGAGCCGGCCCCGTTGCGCGGTGGAGAACACCCACAGGCCCGCGTCGGAGGTCGGCTGCATGAGCTTGACGGCCTCCTGCACCGCGGTGACCGCGAGATCGATGCGGCGGGTGTCGCCGGCCTTGGCGAGCATCGAGCCGGAGACGTCGACGGCCATGAGCAGCCGCAGATCCCGGTTGACGTAGGTCCAGTCGCGCACGATCTGGGTGAACTCCGAGTCGTCGACCTGCACCGACGCCGGTTCCGCCGGCACGTCGCCGACCTCCACGCCGCGCTGACCGCCGACCCGGAAGCCCGCCTTCTGCAGCGCCGCCACCCCGGCCTCGTCGCGCAGTGCGGCGTCGAGCCGGTCCAGGGCGCCGGTCGCGTCCTCGTCGAGCGTGCCGAACCGCGTCAGCGCGTACTCCAGCGAGGGCGTGCCCTCGGCCGGCACCATCGCCCGCATCGCGCCGGCCTTGCCCTGCGCGGTCAGCGACGCGAGCTGCTGCTCGGAGGCGGGAAACGCCTTGACCTGGGTGCCGTTCTGCGCGAGCAGCTCGTCCTGGGACGGGGATTCACGAATGATCCGGAAGAACGCGTCACCCATCGCGGCACCGGCGACCGGGTTGTTGCGCAGCTGCTGCCAGACCGCCACGAACGCCAGCCCGGAGGCGGTGTTCGCCGACGGCGACGCGCTCGCCAGCGGCATGACCGACAGGGCCGTCATCCACGGGCGCACCCCGGTGTTCATCGGCCCCGCGATCCCGGCCGGCACGGCGAGCACGACCGGGCTCGTCGCGAACACCTCGCCGGTGCTGGAGGTGACCTTCTTGGCCTTCAGGGCCGGGGCCATCTGCGCCAGCCACGCGGGGGAGTCCGACACCCACGCCTGCGCCGCGCCGTCCGAACCGACGGTGTTCGCGACCGTCGTCGCGGTGCCCTCGGTGACGGCCAGCAGCCGGCAGCCGCCGTCGCCGGTCACCGTGGCGGCCCGCTCCTGCACGACGGGCAGGATGTCGCCGGGTGCCGCGACCGTCGCCGCGAGGCACTCCGGGGCCTGAGCCGGCGTGGTCGCCGAGGCGCTGCTCGGGCTCGCCTCGGTCGCGCTCCCCGTCTCCGAGAGCCCACACGGCGCCGTAACTGGCGACGGCGACGAGAAGGACGACGCCCGACGCGGCGGCGATGCGACGCCGGCGTCGAGCGATGTCCGGCGGTGCGGTGTGGCGACCCATGCGCACAGAGTAGGTCGAGCGTCCAATGCGGGGAAGTCGCGTGGTACGCCACGGGATTCCGGCGATTTCACACCCCCGCCCAGGCGCGCGAACACAGGCGATCAGCGGTGCTCTCTCGAGATCACACGCGATCCCACGCGATCCCACGAGGAACGCGCCCGCACCGGCGCGGTGCCGATGCGGGCGCGTGACCCGCGGGGTGCCCCTGTGCCCGGTCCCGAGCCGGTCCCGAGCCGCCCCCGAGCCCGCCCCGAGCCGCCCCGGACCCGCCGGGGCGGTCGGTCAGGCCTTGACGAGGTGCTCCTCGGCGAGCCGGTGCGGCATCTGCTCGTAGCCCGAGAACGCCCGCGTGAACGAGCCCGAGCCGTGCGACAGCGAGCGCAGGTCGATGGCGTAGCGCGACAGCTCCAGCTGCGGCACCTCGCCGCGCACGACCGAGAAGCCCTCCTGGTCGGCGGGCTCGCTGCCCTGGATGCGGCCGCGGCGACCCTGCATGTCGGTCATCACCGCGCCGACGTAGTCGTCGGCGACCCGCACCTCGAGCAGGTCCACCGGCTCCAGGAGGGTGACCCCACCGGCTCCGGCGGCCTCCTTGAGGGCCAGGGCACCCGCGGTCTGGAAGGCGGCGTCGGAGGAGTCGACCGAGTGGGCCTTGCCGTCGAAGAGGGTGACCCGCACGTCGACCATCGGGTAGTCGGTCAGCGTGCCCTTCTCGAGCTGGGCCCGCACGCCCTTCTCGACGCTGGGGATGAACTGGCGCGGCACCGCGCCGCCGACGACCTTGTCGACGAACTCGAAGCCGGCGCCGCGCTCCAGCGGCTCGACGGTGATGTCGCACACGGCGTACTGCCCGTGCCCGCCGCTCTGCTTGACGTGCCGGCCCTTGCCGGTGCCGGAGCCGGTGAACGTCTCCCGCAACGGGATCCGCAACTCCTGCTCCTCGACCGAGACGTTGAACGCGTCCTTGAGGCGGGTCATGACGAGTTCGAGGTGCGTCGGGCCCATCGTCCACAGCACGACCTGGGAGGTCTCGGAGTTGTGCTCGACCCGCAGGCTCGGGTCGGCGCCCGCGAGGCGCTGCAGCGCGCCGGGCAGCTTGTCCTCGTCGGCCCGGGTCGCCGCCTTGATCGCGGCCGGCAGCAGCGCCTGCGGCATCGTCCACGGCTCGACGACCAGGGGGTTGTCCTTCTCGCTGATCGTGTCCGAGGTCTGTGCGGCGGGCAGCTTGGAGACGACGGCCAGGTCGCCGGCGATCGCCGACTCCTTCGGGCGCAGCTCGGCGCCGAGCGGGGACGACAGCGGCCCCACCCGCACGTCGTCGTCGTGGTCGTCGTGGCCCTCGACCGCGTGCCCGAGAAAGCTTCCCAGGTGCCCGGAGACGTGCACGGTGCTGTCGGCGGCCAGCGTGCCGGAGAAGACGCGCACCAGGGCCACGTGTCCCACATACGGGTCGTTCGTCGTGCGGACGACCTCGGCGACCAGCGGACCCGCCGGATCGCTGCTCAACTGCGGGCCGGCCGCCCCGGAGACGGTGTACGCGACCGGCATCGGGCGCATCCGCGGCGGCGGGAAGGCCGCCTCGATGAGGTGCAGCACGACGTCCATGCCGGCGCCGGTGTCGACGGAGGCGGGGATCACCGGGTGGAACGAGCCGCGCGCGACCGCCTCCAGCAGCGCCGCCTCGACGACCTCGAAACCGACCTCCTCGCCGCCGAGGTAGCGATCGAGGAGGCTGTCGTCCTCGGCCTCCTGGATGATGCCCTCGAGCAGCGGGCCGTGGTAGGTGTCGAAGAAGGAGATGTGCTCCTCGCCGGTGGGGCGCACGACGCGCTCGCTGCCGGTGTAGTCGTGCACCTCGCCGAGCACGAGGTCGACGATCTGGGCCAGGCGCCCGTCGGTGACGACCGGCACGCCGAGCGGCATGACGCCCTCGCCGAAGACGTCCTGCGCCTGGGCGACGGTGCCGTCGTAGTCGGCCCGCGGGGTGTCGAGTTTGGTGACGACGACCGCGCGCGGCAGGTTCACGCCCGCGCACTCGTGCCACAGCGACTGCGTGGCGGCGTCGATGCCGTCGGCGGCCGAGATGACGAACAGCGCGGCATCGGCAGCTCGCAGACCCGCCCGCAGCTCACCGACGAAGTCCGGGTATCCCGGCGCGTCGATGAGGTTGACGACGACGTCGCCCGAGGCCACCGACGCCACCTCGAGCTGCGTGGAGCGCTCGTCGGGACGGTTCGGGGCTCGGTATCCGGGACTGGTGATCGTCAGCAGGTGGTCGAACAGCCGGGTCTTCCCGGAGCCGCTCGGGCCGACGAGCACGACGTTTCGGATGGCGTCCGCGTCGTTGGGGACAGGGGTCTGCGAGGTCGATTGTCTGGCCATGCCTCACCCTGCCTCCCCGGCGGGCGCCCCGACAAGGAGTGCGGCCGAAAAACAGGCCGATGGTCCTTGCCCGCGGCACGCCGCTGGCCTGCGAATTCGTCGTGCGCACGGGCGTGCGCGCAGCGCCCGAGCCGACGTCGGGGCTCCGGGACGCGCCCGCGCGGGCCACGGTGAGCGATCGGTGTGCCCGCGGGTCAGTAGGCTGAGGCACACCATGCTGAACAAATTCGCCCGGGCGTTCGTCACCCGACTCATCACGCCGCTGGCCAAATTCCTCCTGCGGATCGGCCTGACCCCCGACACGGTGACGATCATCGGAACCGTCGGTGTCTGCTTCTGCGCCCTGTTCTTCTTCTCGCGCGGAGACTGGGTGACCGGGACGCTGTTCATCACCGTCTTCGTGTTCTCCGACCTGCTCGACGGCACGATGGCCCGGGTCTCGGGGCGCTCCAGCAACTGGGGCGCGTTCCTCGATTCCACCCTCGACCGCTTCGGCGACGCCAGCGTGTTCGGCGGCCTCGTGCTCTACTTCACCCGCCAGCCCGACGGCGCGGCCACGGCCTGGGGCGCGCTCGCGTGCCTCGTGTTCGGCTTCGTCACCAGCTACGCGCGGGCCCGGGCCGAGGGGCTGGGCTTCGTCGGCGCCAACGTCGGCATCGCCGAGCGCGCCGACCGGCTCGTCGTCGTGCTCGTGACGACCTTCCTCGTCGGGCTGTTCGACCTGCCGCACGTCGTGTTCACGGTCGTGCTGTGGCTGCTCGCGGTCGCCAGCGCCGTGACCGTCGGGCAGCGCATGCTCGCCGTGCGCCGCGAGATGGCCGCCTGAGCGGGTGAGTCGCGACGCCGGGGCCTCGTCGCGGTGGACCGCGCTGCGGCGCCGGGCCGCCGACCGGCTCACGGTCGCCGTCTTTCGCGCCGCCTGGCGGATGGTGTGCCGGGTGCCCGAGCCGCTGGCCTACCGCGGCTTCGACCTCGTCGCCGACGTGAGCGTGCGCCGCGGCGGCGCGGGGGTGGCGCGGATGCGGGCGAACTATGCGCGGGTGCGCCCCGAGGCCGACGACGCCGCCCTCGACGCCCTCGTGCGGGCCGGCATGCGCTCGTACCTGCGGTACTGGTGCGAGGCGTTCCGCCTGCCCGCCCGCACCCCCGACGAGGTGGTCGCCGGCGTACGGGCCGTCGGGGCGGAGCCGGTGCGGGCGGTGCTGTCGACCGGCCGGCCCGTCGTGTGCTTCCTCGGGCACATGGGCAACTGGGACAGCGCCGGCGCCTGGGCGTGCCGTGAGCTCGCGCCGGTGCTCACCGTCGCCGAACGCCTCGAACCCGAGGAGCTGTTCACCGAATTCGTCGGCTTCCGCGAGCGGCTCGGCATGACGATCCTCGCGCTGACCGGCGAGGGCGACGTCTTCGGCCGCCTCGTGCGCCGCACCGCCCGCGGCGGCTGCGTCGTGCCGCTGCTCGCCGACCGCGACCTGACCCAGCACGGGGTCGAGGTCGACTTCGCCGGCCGCCGCGCCCGGATGGCGCCCGGGCCCGCCGCGCTCGCCCTCGCCGTCGGGGCCCCGCTCGTGCCCGTCTCCATGCACTACGAACGGTGGCCGGGCGGGCCGGGCGGGCACCGGCTCGTCGTCACCTTTCACGAGGCGGTGCCCGTGCCGCCTCCCGGGCCGTCGCGTGCCCGCATCGCCGCCATGACCCAGGCCTGCGCCGACACCCTCGGCGCCGCCATCGCCGAGCACCCCGCCGACTGGCACATGATGCAGCGGGTCTTCGTCGACGACCTGGAGCCGGTGCCGCCCGCGGGTGCGCCCGCCGCCGCCGGCCCGCGGGGGGCGTGAGGCGTGCGCGTCGGGATCGTCTGCCCGTACTCCTTCGACGTCGCCGGGGGAGTCCAATTCCACGTCCGTGACCTCGCCGAGAGCCTGCTGGGGCGCGGCCACGAGGTGAGCGTGCTGGCTCCGGCCGACGAGGACACGCCGCTGCCGGAGTACGTCGTCGGCTGCGGTCGGGCGCTGCCGATCCCGTACAACGGCTCGGTGGCGCGCTTGACGTTCGGGCCGCTGACCGCGAGCCGGGTCGGGCGCTGGGTCGAGGACGGCCGGTTCGACGTCGTGCACATCCACGAGCCGCTCGTGCCGAGCCTGTCGGTGCTCGCGCTGTGGGCCGCGAGCGGGCCGATCGTCGCGACCTTCCACACGAGCCTCGTGCGGTCGCGGGCCATGCAGGCGGCGTACCCGCTCGTGCGCTCGAGCCTGGAGAAGATCAACGCGCGCATCGCCGTCTCCGAGGCGGCCCGGCAGACCGTGACGACGCACGTCGGCGGCGACGCGGTCGTCATCCCCAACGGGGTGTTCGTCGACCGGTTCGCGGCCGCGACCCCGCGGCCGCCGTGGTCGGGTGCCCCGGGGCGGCCGACCCTGGCGTTCCTCGGGCGCATCGACGAACCGCGCAAGGGGTTGCCGGTGCTGCTCGAGGCGATGCCTGCGGTGCTCGACGCGCACCCCGGCACGCGGCTGCTCGTCGCCGGGCACGGCGACCTCGCCGCCGCCCGGGATCGGATCGCCCGCCTCGACCCGCGGGTCGCCGACGCCTGCGAGCTGCTCGGCCCGATCGAGGAGGCCGACAAACGGGCGCTGCTCGCGTCGGTCGACGCGTACGTCGCGCCGCACACCGGCGGCGAGAGCTTCGGAATCGTGCTCGTCGAGGCGATGGCCGCGGGCGCGCCGGTGGTCGCCTCCGATCTGGCTCCGTTCGCGCAGGTGCTCGCCGGCGGCGACGCGGGGGAGTTGTTCGCCACCGGTGACGCCGCGGCCCTCGCGGGGGCCCTGACGCGGGTGCTCGGCGACGACGCGCTGCGCACGCGGCTGCGCCGGATCGGCCGCTCGACCGCGGCCCGCTACGACTGGTCGGTCGTCACGCGCGACGTGCTCGCCGTCTACGAGACGGTGCTCGCCGGCACCCGCGTCGTGCCCGCCGCGCGCTGGCGCCCGGGCCCGTACCGCAGCGGGCGCGCCACCCCCGCGGGCGCGGACGGACGTCACGCAGGCCGCTCGGCCGTCTCCTCGTGGCGCAGCGGACTGTTCGGAGGCGGTTCGTGAGCACCGTGGAGACCGTCACGCTCGCGTTCGCCGCCCTGGTGCTCATCGCGTGGTACCTGACGTACACCGCGGCCCGGCTGCACCGGCTGCACACGCGGGCCGAGGGCGCGCTGGCGGCGCTCGACGCCCAGCTCACGCGGCGCGCGGAGGCGTGTGTGGAACTCGCCAACAGCGCCGCGCTCGACCCCGCGACCTCGCTGCTGCTCGCCGGGGCCGCCACCGACTGCCTCGACGCCGCCGCCGACGACATGCGCGGACTCGACTGGGCCGAGGGCGACCTCGCGCAACGCGAGGCGCTGGAGAG
>JBDIAM010000169.1:0-7486 GCA_039812445.1 Piscicoccus intestinalis
CGTGGGGGCAGAACTTCGTCATCGACGCCAACACCGTGCGTCGCATCGTGCGCGCCTCCGGAGTCGGGCCCGGCGACGACGTCGTCGAGGTCGGCCCGGGCCTGGGGTCGCTGACGCTGCCGCTGCTGGAGGTCGCGCGCTCGGTGACGGCCGTTGAGGTCGACCCGGCGCTGGCGCAGCAGCTGCCGCGCACCGTGCAGACCCTCGCGCCGAGCCGGGCCGACCGTCTGCGGGTCGTCGCCGCCGATGCTCTTCGGGTCGAGACGTTGCCGGTCGAGCCGACCGCTCTTGTGGCAAACCTGCCGTACAACGTGTCGGTGCCGGTGATCCTGTCGTTCCTGGCGCGCTTCGCGACGCTGCGCCGGGTGCTCGTCATGGTGCAGCTCGAGGTCGCCCAGCGACTCGCCGCGACCCCGGGCAGCAAGGTCTACGGGGTGCCGAGCCTGAAGGCCGCGTGGTACGGCGACGTCCGGCTCGCCGGCACCGTGCCGCGCACGGTCTTCTGGCCCGTGCCCAACGTCGACTCCGGGCTCGTGGCGATCACCCGCCGCGAACCCCCGGTCACGACCGCGCCGCGTGAGCGCGTGTTCGCCTGTGTCGACGCGGCCTTCGCCCAGCGCCGCAAGACCCTGCGAGCGGCCCTCACGGGGTGGGCCGGCGGGGCCGACCGCGCGGAGGCGGCCCTGCTGGCCGCCGGCATCGACCCCCGCGCCCGCGGCGAGCAACTCGACATCGACGCCTTCGCCCGCATCGCCGCCGCGGTGGACTGACGCACTCGCGCCCACCCGCGGGTGCGCCGCGGCCCGCAGATTAGGGTTGCGGCCATGACTTCTGCGGCCCGCGGTGGCGTCACAGTTCGCGTCCCCGCCAAGATCAACCTCGAGCTGATCATCGGGCCGCGACGGACGGACGGATACCACGGGCTGTCGACGGTCTTCCACGCCGTCGGGCTGTACGACGACGTGACGGTCGTGCCGGCGCCGACGTGGGGCGTCACGGTCTCCGGCCCGTACGCCTCGCTTGTGCCGGACGATGAGGACAACCTCGCCGTGCGGGCCGCGCGCCTGCTCGCCGAGCGTGTCGGCGCCGACCGCCTCGCCGAGATCGACGAGGAGTCCGACGCACAGGACGAGGCAGACGAACGCGCCAACGGCGGCGGCCGCGTGCGACCCGTCCCCACCCGCGACCCGCGGCGCGCGTCGGAGACGGCGCCGGGCCCCGGGCCGGTGCACGTCCACATCGCCAAGGACATCCCGGTGGCCGCGGGCATGGCCGGGGGATCGGCCGACGCCGCCGCCACCCTCGTCGCGTGCGACGCGCTGTGGCGCCTCGGCACCGACCGCGACGTGCTCGACGAACTCGCCGCCACGCTCGGCAGCGACATCAACTTCGCGCTGACCGGCGGCACCGCGATCGGCTCCGGCCGCGGCGAACGCGTCGCGCCGGTGCTCGGCCGCGGCCGCTATCACTGGGTCCTGGCCGTCTCGGAGACGGGCCTGTCGACCCCCGCGGTCTTCGCCGAGTGCGACCGGCTGCGCGAGGATCGCGGCGAGAGGGACATCCCCGACCCCGAACCGTCTCCGGCGATGATGGCGGCGCTGCGCTCGGGCGACCCGCGCGCCTTGGGGTCCGCGCTGCGCAACGACCTGCAGGAGGCGGCGTTGAGCCTGCGCCCCGAACTCGCCGAGGTGCTCGAGGCCGGGCTGGAGTACGGCGCCCTCGGCGGCATCGTCTCCGGCTCCGGGCCCACGCTGGCGTTCCTCGTCGACGGACCGGAGGGGGCACTGGACCTCGCGGTGGCGCTCACCGCCTCCGGGGTGGCCAGCGACGTCAAGCGCGCGGTCGGCCCCGCTCACGGCGCGCACGTGCTGCCGACTCCCGCGGCCCGCTGACGTGGCGCACCTGCTGGGGGCCGAGGGCCTGCATCTGGAGTATCCGACCCGGGTCGTGTTCGACGCGGTGACGCTCGGTATCGACGAGGGCATGCGCATCGGCATCGTCGGCCGCAACGGAGACGGCAAGTCGAGCCTGCTGCGCCTGCTCACCGGTCGGCAGGAGCCTGATGCCGGCCGCGTCACCCGACGCGGCGGCCTGCGCGTCGGGGTGCTCGACCAGGGCGACGACCTCGATCCGACCGCGACCGTGGGCGCGACGATCGTCGGCGACATCCCCGAGCACGAGTGGGCCGGCGACGCGCGGGTGCGTGACGTCATCGACGGACTCGTCGCCGACATCGACTGGGGCGTCACCGTCGGCACGCTCAGCGGCGGGCAGCGACGGAGGGTAGCGCTCGCGGCGCTGCTCATCGGCGATTGGGACGTCATCGGCCTCGACGAGCCGACGAACCACCTCGACGTCGAGGGCATCGCCTGGCTCGCCGCACACCTGCGGAACCGGTGGGGGCGCACCGCGGGGGCGCTGCTGGTCATCACCCACGACCGGTGGTTTCTCGACGAGGTGTGCACGACGACGTGGGAGGTGCACGACCGGATCGTCGAGCCCTTCGAGGGCGGTTACGCCGCGTACGTGCTGCAGCGCGTCGAACGCGACCGGCAGGCGGCGGCCGTCGAGGCCAAGCGGCAGAACCTCATGCGCAAGGAGCTCGCGTGGCTGCGCCGCGGCCCGCCGGCGCGCACGAGCAAACCGAAGTTCCGCATCGACGCCGCGAACCAGCTGATCGCCGACGTGCCGCCGGCGCGCGACCGGGTCGAGTTGGCCCGGCTCGCCACCGCCCGGCTGGGCAAGGACGTCGTCGACCTCGAGAACGCGGGCGTGCGCTTCGGCGACCGCGAGGTGCTGCGCGACGTCACCTGGCGCATCGGCCCGGGGGAGCGCACCGGCATCCTCGGGGCGAACGGTGCCGGCAAGTCGACGCTGCTGGGCCTCGTCGCGGGCACGGTGACTCCGACGTCCGGGCGCGTCAAGCGCGGCAAGACCGTGCGGCTCGCGGTGCTCGACCAGCAGTTCACCCAGCTCGAACAGATTGCACAGGATCGTGTGCGTGAGGTGCTGGCTCGGACCCGCACGACGTTCACCGTCGACGGCAAGGACATGACCCCGGCGCAGCTGCTCGAGCGGCTCGGCTTCTCGCGGGCGCACCTGTCGGCGCGGGTCGGGGAGCTCTCCGGCGGGCAACGGCGGCGCCTGCAGCTGCTGCTCGTGCTGCTCGACGAGCCGAACGTGCTGATCCTCGACGAGCCGACCAACGATGTCGACACCGACATGCTCGCGGCGATGGAGGACCTGCTCGACTCCTGGCCGGGCACTCTGCTCGTCGTCTCGCACGACCGCTACCTGCTCGAACGGGCCACCGACCAGCAGTACGCGATCCTGGGCGGCCGGCTGCGGCACGTGCCCGGCGGGGTCGAGGAGTACCTCGCGCTGCGCCGCGCCGAGGAGCAGGCGCGGGGTGCTGGAGGCGGGCCGGCCGGCTCCGCGCCGTCGCCGGCCCCCGAGCGTTCGGCCGCGCAGCGTCGCGCCGCGCAGCGGGAGCTGTCGGCGACCGAGCGGCGTATCGACCGATTGACACAACAGATCGCGTCGCTGCACGAACAGATGGCCGCGCACGACCCGAACGACTACGTGGGGCTCGGCCGGCTCACCGCGCAGCTGACGCCGCTGGAGGCGGAGGTGACGCAGCTCGAGGAACGCTGGCTCGAACTGTCCGAAGAGGTGGACTGACCGCCTACTCCGTGCGGCCGCTCTGTAGCGCGGCGTCCAGCCAGGTGTTGATGACCTTGCGGGCGGGCTGGGCGAGGCGGCGGCCTTTGCCGCCGGCCTCGGTGCGGATGCGGTTGGGGTCGATGCCGGCCGCGGCCAGCTCGTGGGCATGCCCGACGAGCCACCGTTCGATCTGCGTGTGATCGGCCTCGAGATGGAACTGCAGCCCGAGCACCCGCGGCCCGGCGCTGAAGGCCTGGTTCGGGAATCCGGGGGTCTCGGCGAGCCGGGAGGCCCCGGACGGAATCTCGAACTGGTCGCCGTGCCAGTGCAGGACGTCGACCGCGTCGAGTGGGGCGAGCGCCGATCGGCGCCCCTCCCGGGTGAGCTTCAGGGGGCCGTAGCCGATCTCAGTGCGCCCGGTGGGGGCGACCCGGGCGCCGAGGGCGTCGGCGATGAGTTGGGCGCCGAGGCAGATGCCGAGCGTCGGCCCGCCCGCCCGCAGACGTACCGCGATGGCCTTCTTCTCCGCCGCCAGGAACGGATAGCGGTCGGTGTCGTTCACGCCGATCGGGCCGCCGAGAACGACGAGCAGATCCGGACGCAGCAGCTCATCCGTGCTGATCGGATCGATGCCGGCGTCGAGGTAGCGGGTGCTCAGCCCGCGTTCGTGCAGCAGCGGCGCCAGCAGCCCGAGGTCCTCGAACGGTACGTGGCGGATGGCCAGGGCCCGACCCGTCATCGCGCGGCCCCCGGCCGCGTGCGCCACCTGGGGCGTCGGGGAGCCGGTGTCCATGAGCATCGCTGGGTCCTTCCGTCGGTCTGCGTCCCGTCGGTCTGCGTGCCGTCGGCGCGGGATTCGAGGGCCCGCCTCCGGCCCTCATCAACTGTCCTAGGAGACCCGACCGTGAACGCGCGAAACGCGAATTTGCGCAAACATTTGGCTCGATATCAGGTCTCGTCCAGCTTTCTCTCGGGACAGCGTCCCGCACCTGCTGCCGCGGTGGCATCGTGGCCCCTGGGCCGCCGCGCCCGGGCACGTCGGCTCTCTGTCACTCTCTGCCAGGAGGCGAGCATGTCATCCGTCACCTCTCGCGACCCCCACCTCGTGCCGGATCCGGACTTGCCTCCGGTCGCCGTCGATCCGAGTGTGCTCGATGTGCACGACCGGTCGTGGCCGTTGTCGAGGATCATCATCTGGGGCGTCATCTCTGTGCTCGGCGGCCTGTCGTGGGTGATGCTGGCGCTCGTTCGCGGAGAGCACGTCAACGCGATCTGGTTCGTCTTCGCCTCCTTGTGCACGTACGCCATCGCCTACCGGTTCTACTCGAAGTACATCGAGAACAAGCTCACGCGGCCCAACGACCTGCGCGCCACCCCGGCCGAATACGCGGCCGACGGTAAAGACTTCGTGCGCACCGACCGCCGGGTGCTGTTCGGGCATCACTTCGCGGCCATCGCCGGAGCCGGGCCGCTCGTCGGCCCCATCCTCGCGGCGCAGATGGGGTACCTGCCCTCGACGATCTGGATCATCGTGGGCGTGATCTTCGCCGGAGCGGTGCAGGACTACATCGTGCTGTTCTACTCGATGCGCCGCGGCGGGCGGTCGATCGGTCAGATGGCCAAGGACGAGCTCGGGCCGATCGGGGGCGCGGCCGCGCTGTTGGCGACCTTGACGATCATGCTCATCATCATCGCGATCCTGTCGCTCGTCGTCGTCAATGCCCTGGGCGAGAGCCCCTGGGGCGTCTTCAGCGTCGGCATGACGATCCCGATTGCGTTGCTCATGGGCGTGTACATGCGGTTCGTGCGCCCGGGCAAGGTCGGTGAGGTCTCCCTCATCGGGGTCACGCTGCTGCTCGCCTCGATCATCGGAGGCGGGTACGTCGCCGCCGACCCGACGCTGTCCGCGATCTTCACCCTCGACCGCGGCACACTGGCGTGGGCCGTCATCGTCTACGGCTTCGTGGCGGCGGTGCTGCCGGTGTGGATCCTGCTGACTCCGCGCGATTACCTGTCGACGTTTATGAAGATCGGCACGATCGCGCTGCTGGCCATCGGCATCGTGGTGGTGCGCCCCGAGGTCACGGCGCCGGCCTTCTCCGAACTCGCGTTCCGCGACGACGGTCCGGTCTTCAGCGGCGCCCTGTTCCCGTTCCTCTTCGTGACGATCGCGTGCGGCGCGCTCTCGGGGTTCCACGCGACGATCGCCTCGGGCACCACGCCCAAGCTCGTCGAAAAGGAGCGCCAAACGCGCATGATCGGCTACGGCGGCATGCTCGCCGAGTCGTTCGTGGCGATGATGGCGCTGGTGTGCGCCTCGAGCATCGACCGCGGCCTCTACTTCGCGATGAACTCCTCGCCGGCGGCGACGCTCGGCACGGTCGAGGGAGCGGCGGCGTTCGTCAACAGCCTCGGACTGGTCGGCGTCTCGACGACTCCGGAAGCGCTCTCGTCGGTCGCCGCGGCGGTGGGGGAGCACTCCGTGGTCTCGCGCACGGGCGGCGCCCCGACGATGGCGATCGGACTGGCGAACATCATGCACCAGTTCGTCGGCGGCCCGAACCTCATGGGCTTCTGGTACCACTTCGCGATCATGTTCGAGGCGTTGTTCATCCTGACCTCGGTCGACGCCGGCACGCGGGTGGCGCGGTTCATGTTCCAGGACACGTTGGGCAACGTGTGGCCGCGGTTCAAAGACCTCGACTGGGTGCCCGGCAAGTGGCTCGGCACCGGGGTCATGGTCGCGGGGTGGGGGTCGATTCTCATCCTCGGCGTGCACGACCCGCTCGGCGGAATCAACACGTTCTTCCCGTTGTTCGGCATCGCCAACCAGCTGCTCGCCGCCATTGCGCTCGCCGTGTGTCTGGCGATCGCCGCGCACACCGGACGGTTCCGGTACCTGTGGATCGTGTTCGTGCCGCTGGTGTTCGCGGCGGCGGTGACGATCACCGGCTCCTTCCAGAAGATCTTCAGCCCGAACCCCGCGATCGGCTACTGGGCCAACCACAACGCCTTCCGCGACGCTCTCGCGCAGGGGCGCACGCAGCTGGGCACCGCCCAGGGCGTGCCGGCGATGGAGGCGGTCGTGCGCAACACGTTCGTCCAGGGGTCGCTGTCGGTGCTGTTCGTCGTACTGGCGATCATCGTCATCGTCTTCTCGCTCCTGCGCACGGCCCAGGCGTTCCGCACCCACCAACGGGTGGACACCGAGGGCCCGACGCACGTGTCCCGGGTGTTCGCGCCGAGTGGGTTCACGGCCTCGGCGCCGGAGAAGGAGATCGAGGCGCGCTGGAAGTCGTACTTCGAGGAGCACCCGGATGCCCTGGCCGCCGAGCACAAGGTCGGTCACTGAGAGCTGGTCTCGACCCCGCCGTCCCCCGTGGCGGCGGGGTCAGGACTTCACGAGACGCTGTACCGCCTTGGCGGCCTCGGCGATCTTCGCGTCGAGGTCGGCCTGCGCCCCAGGGCCCTGCGCCTGCGCGGCGTGGACGACGCAGTGCCGTAGGTGATCCTCGAGCAGCGCGAGGGCGACGTTCTCCAGCGCGCTCGTCAGCGCACTGATCTGGGTGAGGATGTCGATGCAGTACTGGTCTTCGTCGATCATGCGGTGGATGCCGCGCGCCTGCCCCTCGATGCGCCGCACCCGCGCGAGGTACTTGTCCTTGTCGGACATGTATCCGTAGCCGTGCTCATCGTGCTCATCGTGCTCATCGTGCTCATCGTGCTCGTTTGGCTCGGGCTGCTTGGACTGCTCGGACGGGGCGGCCGGTGCCGGCGTGGGCACGGCGCCTTGATCGGGCTCGCTGCTCTGCGTCATCGGTCG
>JBDIAM010000170.1:0-7369 GCA_039812445.1 Piscicoccus intestinalis
GGCCCGGTGCGGGACGCCTTCCTCGGCCGCGTCAGCGGCGACCTCGACCTGACGACCAGCGCCCGGCCCGAGCAGATCGAGGCGGTCGTCGCCGGCTGGGCCGACGCGCGCTGGGACGTCGGACGCGACTTCGGCACGATCGCGATGCGCAAGGGGGCGCACACGATCGAGATCACGACGTATCGGGCGGACGCCTACGACCACACGAGCCGCAAGCCGGTCGTCGCGTTCGGCGACGACCTGGCCGACGACCTGGTGCGCCGCGATTTCACGGTCAACGCGATGGCGCTGCGGCTGCCCGGCCTGGAGTTCGTCGACCCGCACGGCGGGCTCGCCGACCTCGCCGCGCGGCGGCTGCGTACCCCCGGCCCGCCGGCGGTCTCGTTCGCCGACGACCCGCTGCGCATGATGCGGGCGGCCCGGTTCGTGGCCCAGCTCGACAGCGAGCTCGACCCGGGCGTCGCGCAGGCCGTCGCCGCGGCCGTCGACTCCCTGCAGATCGTCTCGGCCGAGCGGATCCGCGACGAGCTCGTCAAGCTGCTGCTCACCCCGGCGCCCCGGCGCGGCCTGGAGGTGCTCGTCGACACCGGTCTCGCCGACCGGATGCTGCCCGAGCTGCCCGGCATGCGCCTGGCGATCGACGAGCACCACCGCCACAAGGACGTCTTCGAGCACTCGCTGACCGTGCTCGACCAGGCCATCGCGCTCGAGGGCCCGCCCGGCGCGCCCGCCGACCGGGTGCCCGGCCCCGACCTCGTGCTGCGCCTGGCGGCGCTGCTGCACGACATCGGCAAGCCCGCCACCCGCCGCTTCGAGCCGGGCGGCGGGGTGAGCTTCCACCACCACGAGGTCGTCGGCGCGAAGATGGCCACCAAGCGGCTGCGGGCGCTGCGCTTCGACAAGGGGACGATCACCGCCGTCTCCCGGCTCATCGAGTTGCACCTGCGGTTCCACGGCTACGGCGGCGGGGAGTGGACCGACTCCGCGGTGCGCCGCTACGTCACCGACGCCGGCGACCTGCTGCCGCGGCTGCACCGCCTCACGCGGGCCGACTGCACGACCCGCAACCGGCGCAAGGCCGCGCGCCTGGCCCGCTCCTACGACTCCCTCGAGGAGCGGATCGAGCAGCTCCTGGCCGCCGAGGAACTCAAGGCCGTGCGCCCCGAGCTCAACGGCAACCAGATCGCCGCGGCGCTGGGCATCGAGCCGGGTCCGCTGCTCGGGCGCGCCTACAAGCATCTGCTCGCCGTGCGCCTCGACCGCGGCCCGATCGGCCCCGACGCCGCCCGCGCGGAACTGCTCGCCTGGTGGGCCCGGCAGCCGGAGTCGGGTGCGTCGACCGGCTCCGACTAGCGCGCGGCGCCGCTCGAGAGCGGGCTCGCCAGCGGCTGGCCAGCGGCTGGCCAGCGGCTCGGAAGCGGCTCGCAAGCGGCTCGGTCAGCCTCGCCCGAGGTCGCGGCGGCGCCAGCCGAGCAGCCCGAGACCGATGAGGGCGGCCGCGAGGGCGGTCTCGGCGGCGACCGGTCCCCAGGCCATCGCCTCGGCTGGCAGCCTCGGCAGGGCCGCGAACGGGGTCGCGTCGAGCAGCACCCGCGGCAGGTCGAGCAGGTCGCCGACCCAGGTGGCGAACAGCGACCAGCCGAGCAGCGCCCACAGCAGCGGGGTCAGCCGGGGCGCCCAGCCGACGAGCGCGGTGCCCACGCCGACGGTCAGCCACAGGCCGGGAGCCAGCGCGAGGGCCGCCCAGGCGAGCTGCCCGACCAGCCCGGGGCCCCCGCCGTCCGCCGCGGCGGCGACCGCGAGCAGCGCCCCGCACGCGACGAACAGCAGGGTCGGCGCGACGAGAGCCGGGACGACGTGCGCGAGCAGGAGCCGGCTGCGTGAGGTCGCGGTCGAGCCGAGCAGCTCCAGGTGGCCGTTGTCCTCCTCCTGACGCACGCGCAGGATTAGCGTCGCCGCGAAGATCGCCACGACGACGACGAGGATGCCGAGCATCGTCGCGTAGTAGGTGTCGCGCAGCACGCCCTCGCCCTGGCCCATCCGGCGGAACAGCTCCGCGAGCTGCGGGTTGTCCGCCAACAGCTCGCCGATGGTGCCCGTCAGCGTGCCGATGACCAGCGCGAACAGCGTCAACCCCAGGCCCCAGCCGAGGATCGCGGGGCGTTCCAGGCGGCGCACGAGCGACTCGACGCCGGTGAGCCCGAACACCCCGGTGTCGGCGCGGGCCGGTCCGGGGCGCGGGGGGCGCAGCCCGGCTCCGTGATCGCGGCGCGATTCGAGCGCGAACGCGGCGGCGGTGAGCACGCCGGTCAGGGCGAGCGGCAGCAGCAGGACCCACCAGCGCTCCTCGGCGTAGGGCCGGGTCAGGGCGGCCCACTCGACGGGGGACAGCCAGCGCAGCGGGGTCCACGACGAATCGTCGCTGGCGCCGTCGGCGACGGCCCGCAGCGCATAGGCGGCGCCGAGCGCCCCGAGGGCGATGAACCGGGCGGACCGGGCCGACGCGGCGAGCTGGGCGCCGACCGCGCCGACCCCCGCCCACACGGCCCCGACCAGTCCGATCCCGAGTCCGGTCGCGAGGGCGCCGGCGGTCGGGGGCGCGGCGGCCGCCATCGTGGCGGCGACCAGGGCCGCCAGCACCCCGCACCCGCCGAAGGCCACGACGAGCGCGCCGGCCAGCGGGGCGTGCCGGCCGATCGCGCCGGCGCGCAGCAGCTCGACCCGTCCGTCGTCCTCCTCGGCGCGCGTCGCCCGGATCACCCCGAGCGCGGCCATCATCGCGGCGGCCGCGGCGACGAACGTGCCCACCCGCCACATCGTGAACCCGCCGGCGGTCAGCAGGTCGTACGGCGGACCGAGCATCGCCCGCATCGTGGGATTTCCCTCGAGGGCGGCGACGGTGGCCCGCCCCACCGGGCCGGCCGGCACGAGCTCGGTGTAGGCGGAGGCGGTCGCCGGCAGCAGCGCGGTGAGCGCGAGCACCCAGACGAGCCAGAACCACCGGGATCGGCGCAGCGCCAGGCGCGCCGCGAGCATCGTGCCGGTCAGCGTGCCCCCGGCCAGGCGCGCCGGCGCCTCGTGCCGCCCCCGGTTCCGGCCGCCCCAGGCCCGGCCGCGGAGCGTCTGCGCGAGCGTGGTCATGACGCCGCCGTCGCGGGCGAGGGTGACTCGTCGTAGTGCCGCAGGAACAGCTCCTCCAGCGTCGGCGGGGAGCTGACCAGCGAACGAACCCCGAGGGCGGCGAGCGCCCCGAGTGCCGCGGTCAGCGCGGCGTCGTCGACCTGGCAGGTGAGCCGGCCGCCGTCCACGTGCGCGTCGTGCACCCCGGGCACACCGGTGAGGGCGGCCAGCGCCGCCGCAGGGGGGTCGTCGCGCAACTGCGCGACGAGCTGGGTGCGGGTCAGGTGCCGCAGCTGCGCGAGCGTTCCGCTCTCCACGAGCCGTCCGGCGCGGATGATGCTCACGTGGTCGCACAGGGCCTCGACCTCGGACAGGATGTGGCTGCTGAGCAGCACCGTGCGCCCCCGCCGGCGTTCGTCGCGCAGGCAGTCGGTGAACACGCGCTCCATGAGCGGGTCCAGGCCGCTGGTCGGCTCGTCGAGCAGCAGCAGGTCGGCGTCGCCGGCGAGCGCGGCGACGAGCGCGACCTTCTGCCGGTTGCCCTTGGAGTAGGCGCGGCCCTTCTTCGTCGGGTCCAGGTCGAACCGCTCGATGAGCTCGTCCCGGCGAGCGGTGTCGAGGTGGCCGCGGGCGTGCCCGAGCAGGTCGATGGCCTCCCCGCCGGTGAGGTTCGGCCACAGCGAGACGTCGCCGGGCACGTACGCCAGCCGTCGGTGCAGCCGCGGAGCGTCCGCCCACGGGTCGCCGCCGAGCAGACGGGCCCGGCCCGACTCCGGGCGCAGCAGCCCCAGCAGCACGCGGATCGTCGTCGACTTGCCGGCGCCGTTGGGCCCGAGAAACCCGTGGATCTGGCCGGTGGGCACGGTCATCGTCAACTCGTCGAGGGCCGTCACGCGGCCGAATCGCTTGGTCACCGCCTCCAGGTCGACGGCGGGAGCCGGGCCGGTGGTCTCGGTCATGAGGTGCCCCCTGAGTTGTCGGATCGGTTGTCGGATGGGTGGTCGGACTGGTTGTCGCGCAGATACTGCCGCCGGGCCTCCTGGGCGAGGGGACCGACGAACAGCGCGGACGTGTACAGGTCGATGGCCTCGCTGACGTAGCGGTCGAGCGCCGGCTGATCGAGCACGCTCGCCGCGCCGAGGTGGCGACCGAGCTGGGCGTCGAAGATCAACAGCCCCAGGGCGATCGCCGTCTGAACGGCCGCGCGGGCCGCCGGGTCGGCGCTGGGCCGCACGCTGCCCGCCTCCACTCCCGCGGCGAACACGGCCGACGTCGTGTCGACCATCTGGTCGAACAGCCCGTCGGCGGCCGGCCCGCCCTCGGCGAGCACCCGCACGAGATAGGCGTACATCGGCCGGACCTGCGGGTTGCGGGCCAGGTACGCCGACATCCCCGGCAGCGACCCGGAGGTCAGCGCCGCCGACTTCTCCGCCTGCACGAACGTCAGCAGGTGCTCGTCGCACGCGGCCCGCAACCCGTCCTTGCTCCCGAAGTGGTGCACGACGAGCGCGGCCGAGACGCCCGCCCGGTCGGCGATGCTGCGCAGGCTCGACCGGGCGTAGCCGTGCTCGGCGAACTGCGCGATCGCGGCGTCGCGGATCCGCGCCCGCGCGGTCAGGTCGGCTGAACGCATGTTCACTAGTCTAAACACGTGTTCAGTCGACGGTCCAACTGTCAGCGCGGATCCACCGGGTTCACAAGAACTCGTAAAGCTTTGATGCAGGCGTGGTCCAGGGGGAGTGTTCATACTTGCCATGCGGGACACACCGGCGTCCGGCAGGTGCTTCGAGCCATTCGTTCCGAGTCCGACCAGAGTTCGACCATGTGGAGGCGTGCGTGAGTTCTCCGAGCGGGAATGTGTCCGGCGGGCGGTCGCCCAAGCCCTCCGTGAAGGAGAGGCTGCGGAGCATCGACTTCAAGACCGTCTGGCGCACCCCGAAGGGGATCCTGGGGATTCTCGGGATTCTCGTCCTGCTCGGACTGCTGACGATCGCGATCCTGTTCGCGGTCGTGCGCGTTCCGGACCCCAACGAGCAGGCCCAGGCGCAGACCTCGATCATCTACTTCAGCGACGGCCAGACCGAGATGCACCGGTTCTCGGAGGTCAACCGGGAGTCGGTGCCGCTGTCCGACGTGCCGCAGCACGTGCAGGACGCGATGCTCGCCGCCGAGGACCGCAACTTCTACGACAACCCCGGGTTCTCGCTGAGCGGCATCAGCCGCGCGGTGTGGGCGGCGGTCAGCGGCGGCCCGACCCAGGGTGGCTCGACGATCACGCAGCAATACGTGAAGAACTACTTCCTCACCCAGGACCAGACGATCGGTCGCAAGGTGCGCGAACTGATCATCTCGATCAAGGTCGAGCAGCAGCAGTCCAAGCAGGAGATTCTGCAGAACTACCTCAACACGATCTATTTCGGTCGCGGCGCCTCCGGCATCCAGGCGGCCTCGCGGGCCTACTTCAACAAGACCGTCGACCAGCTCTCGGTGGGTGAGGGGGCGCTGCTGGCGTCTGTCATCCGGGCGCCGTCGCTGTACGACCCGGCGGAGGGGCCGGACGCCGAGAAGAACGCGCGTGAGCGCGTCGACTACGTGCTCGACGGCATGGTCGGGCAGGGCTGGCTCACCGCGGCGCAGCGGGCGGGGGTCACGTTCCCGCAGGTCGTCGAGTCGCGCACCCGCTCCGGGGCCTCCGGACCCAATGGCTACATCGTGCAGCAGGTGCAGAACGAGCTGTCCAGCAAGATCGGCCTGTCGGAGGCCGAGATCGACCGCGGCGGCCTGCGCATCACGACGACGATCTCGCGCGATGCCCAGACGGACGCCATCACGGCCGTGCAGGAGAACCGCCCCAGCGGCGGACGGGCCGACGACGTGCGGGTCGGTCTCGTGTCGATCCGACCCGGAGACGGTGCGATCCTCGCCATGTACGGCGGCCGCGACTTCAGCACCGAGCCGTACAACGCCGCCACCCAGGCCCAGCTGCAAGGCGGTTCGACGTTCAAGGCGTTCACGCTCGTCGCGGCCCTCGAGAAGGGCATCAGCACCCGCACCCCCTTCGACGCCTCGAGCCCGCGGTACTTCCGGGAGTTCCGCAGCGAGCAGAACCCCACCGGCAAGGTGACGAACTTCGGCGACACCAGCTACGGCACGATCACGCTGCGCGACGCCACCGCCAAGTCGGCGAACACCGCCTACGCCGACCTCAACACCGAGGTCGGGGCCGCCGCCACCCGCGACGTCGCGGTGCGGATGGGTCTGCCCGCGAACACCGCGGGACTGTCGGACAACTACGCGAACGTCTTCGGCACCGCCTCCCCGCGGGTCATCGACATGGCCAACGCGTACGCCACGCTGGCCTCCGGCGGTAAGCGGGCCGAGCCCTATCTCGTCAGCGCGGTCACCTCGGTCGACGACTCGGTGCCGGCCTGGGCGGTCACCCCGCAGGTCAGCGACGCGATCAGCGCCGACGTGGCGGCCGATGCCGTCGACGCGATGACCCGGGTGGTGCGCGAGGGAACCGCCACGGGCGCCCGGGAGCTCGGCCGGCCGGCGGCGGGCAAGACCGGCACCACCACCGAGAACCGCGCGGTCTGGTTCGACGGATTCACCCCGCAGGCCGCCACGGCCGTCGCGCTCTACCTGCCGGACGAGCAGGGCAACGCCCAGCCGCTGCAGGGCATCGGCGGCCGCGCGGAGCTGACCGGCGGGTCGTACCCGGTGCAGATCTGGACGGGCTTCATGCGCCGTTACCTGCAGGGCACGCCGGTCGCGTCGTTCCCGGATCGGGTCGGCATCGGCGACTCGCAGGTGCGCTGGGTGCCGCCCGTGCAGACGCCCTCGCCGCGACGCACGTCGTCCTCGCCGACCTCCGAATCCTCCGACGAGGAGAGTTCGGACGAGAGCTCGGACGAGAGCTCCGACGAGAACTCCGACGAGAGCTCGGATGAGAACTCCGACGAGAGCTCGAGCGAGGAGTCGGGTCGCAGCTCGGACTCCGGCGACGGCGACTCGGAGAACTCGACCTCCGACCGGGAGCGCGAGTCCGCCGGGGACGACAACGGCCCTGCCCCCGCGGACGAGGAGTAGCGACGCCCCGTCCGGCGGCGCCGGCCCGTGACCGGCGTGGCCATCTCGAATCCGTTGGGGCCCGCGCGAATCCGTCCGAGCGTCGGAGCCGGTTCGGGCGCTGCGGCACGGGTGCCCGGCCGCGTCGGCGCCCCGCGCCCGCTTAGGCTTACCTCATGCC
>JBDIAM010000171.1:0-7359 GCA_039812445.1 Piscicoccus intestinalis
GTCAGGCGAAGGGGTCGAAGCGGCCGTCGACGGCGGTCCAGCCGGCGTCGACGAAGAGCTGGCTGCCGGTGACGAAGCTGGCGGCGTCGGAGGCGAGGTAGACGACGGCCCCGGCCAGCTCGCTCGGGTGGGCCCACCGGCCGAGGGCGCTGGCCTGGGCGTACGCGTCGCGCCACGCCGGGTCGGACTTGATCTGCGTCGTCAGCGGCGTGTCCACCACCCCCGGCGCGATCGCGTTGCAGCGCACCCCGCGCGGGCCCAGCTCCGCGGCCGCCGTGCGCAGCAGCTGCACGAGGCCCGCCTTCGTCGCCGCGTAGACCGACTGGCCCGGCTCCACGAGCACCGCCCGCATCGAACTGAACGCGATGATGCTGCCCCGCCCGCGGTCGGCCATGCCGCGGCCGAACGCCCGGATGAGGTCGAAGTGCGCGCGCAGGTTGACGCCGACGACCTTGTCGAATTCCTCGCCGCTGTAGTCGAGCAGGTGCTTGCGCACGTTGACGCCCGCGGTGATGACGAGCACGTCGACCCCGCCGTGGGCCGCATCGGGCCCGTCGGGCCCGTCGAGGTCGCGGGCCGCCTGCTCGACGGCCGCGGAGTCGGTGATGTCCAGCGGGTACGCCTCGAGTCCCTCGCCGAGGGAGGCGGTCTCGCGGGCCGCATCGACGTCCCGATCGGCGACGACCACGTGAGCGCCGTTGGCGGCCAACGCCAGCGCGCTCTCGCGGCCGATGCCGCTGCCGCCGCCGACGACGAGCGCGGTGCGGCCGTCGAGGCGGAACAGCCTCGCGTAGTCGGGGCGTTCGGCGGCGGCGGGGTCGCTCACGGCTGTCCTCCTGCGTCACGCGCCGAGTCGGGAGCCACGAGCCGAGCCACGGCGCTGGGGAAAGCCTCACGGTAACTCGGCCACGTGCCGGCCGGGGTCGTCACCGTCTCCGCGGCGAGCAGCGCGTGCGCCACCGCCCGGGTCACCGCGTCGCCGCCCGCGTCGAGCAGCCCGTGGAACCCGGCCAGGTCGGGGGCCGCACGCTCGCACGTCGCGGCACCGAAGAACGTGTCGCCGTCGAACATCGTGTGCACCGGCTTGACGGCCCGCGCCAGGCCGTCGTGGGCGATCCCGGCGAGCTTGGCGCACTGCGCCTTCGTCAGCGTCGCGTCGGTGGCGACGACCCCGATCGTCGTCGCCATCCCGGGCCGGCCGACGAGCTGCGGCGGCGCCGACGACGCCCGCTCCCGCGCGGCCTGCGCCTCCTGCTCCGAGGGCACCCCGAGGCCGTCGAGCTCGCCGGACAGGAGGAACCGGCGGGCGTACAGTTCCCCCGTCGCCGGGTCGACCGCTTCGCCGAGGGCGTTGAGGACGACGAGCGCCGCGACCGTCGCGCCGTCCGGCAGCGCCGCGCTCGCCGAGCCGATGCCGCCCTTGAACCCGCCGCACTTCGCGCCCGTGCCCGCGCCGACGACGCCCTCGAGCCTCGACGTCACCGCGACGTCGAGGCTGAAACCACTCGACCTTTCGTTGAGGTTCACCCCATCGAGCGAGCCCTTGGCGGCCTCGTACGCGGCCCGGCCCGTCTCGTGGTCAGGGCGATTGGCGAAATCGCCCCCGCGACCCAGGTCGAAGACCACCGCGGCGGGCACGAGGGGCACGACCTGCCCCGGCTCCCCCATCGACAGGCCGATCCCGTCGTCGAACAGCGCGCGCATCACCCCGTCGGCGGCCGCAAGACCGAACGCGCTGCCGCCGGAGAGGCAGATCGCGTGCACCCGCTCGACGACGTTGCGCGGGTCGAGCAGATCGGTCTCCCGGGTGCCGGGCCCGCCGCCGCGCACGTCGACCCCGGCGACGACGCCCTCCTCGGGGGCCAGGACGACGGTCGTGCCGGTCAGCCACCCCGGCTCCCGCCGGGTGACGTGCCCGACGCGCAGGCCGGTGATGTCCAGGAGGCTGTTCGTGGGCCCGGGGCGCACGGTCGCGTCGTCGCGGGGCTGGCTCATCTCGACGTCCTTCCTCAGGCCGACCGGCCGGCGGCGCGCACCCCGTCGGCCAGGCGCGCGGCGTCGACCCCGGCGAGCGCGCCCTGCAGGGTCGGGATGCTCGCGACGAGCCGCCGCGTGTACGGGTGCTGGGGCTGCTCGTAGACGCGCCGAGTCGGGCCCTCCTCGACGATCTGCCCCGCCTCCATGACGACGACCCGCTCGCACAGGTGCCGCACGACCGAGAGGTCGTGGCTGACGAACACGAGCGTCAGGCCGTGGTCGTCGACGAGGTCGGCGATGAGGTTGAGCACCTGCGCGCGCACCGACACGTCGAGGGCGCTCACCGGCTCGTCGGCGACGAGGATGTCCGGATCGGGAGCCAGCGCGCGGGCCAACGAGATCCGCTGCCGCTGGCCGCCGGAGAACTGGTGCGGAAAGCGGCGCGCCGCCGACGGGTCCACGCCCACCGACGCGAGCAGGTCACCCACCCGGTGCTTCTCCGCGGCCCGGCCTTGCGCGACGAGCGGCTCGGCGACGATGTCGACGACCCGCATCCGCGGGTTCAGCGAACTCATCGGGTCCTGGAACACCAGCTGGAGGCTGTCGCGCACGAACCGCAGGCGCCGCTCCGGCAGCCCCACGATGTCCCGGCCCTCGACGCGCACCGACCCGCTCGTCGGACGGTCCAACCCGGCGAGGATGCGCAGCAGCGTCGACTTGCCGCACCCGGACTCACCGACGATCCCGACGCGCTCGCCGCGGCGCACGGTCAGGCTCACGCCCCGCAGCGCCTCGACGACCGGCGCCGGCTGCAGCAACCGGCGCCGCGGCCGCTTGTAGTGCCGCACGACGTCGGTCAGCTCGAGGATCGGCTCCCCCGCCGCGACACCCGACACACGGTCCCCGGCGGGCCGCCCCCGGGCCGCGGCCGACTCAGCGCCGGACTCCGCGCCCGACTCGGCCCCCGACGCAGCCCCCGGCACGGCCCCCGACTCGACGACGCCCGCGTCCGCGCCGGCCGCCCCCGCAGACGGGGCCGGCGCTCGCCCGCCGAGGAGCCGGCCGCGCTCATCCACGGCACTCAGGTCGGAGGCGGCGACGAGCGCGGCGGTGTACTCGTGCTCGGGCCGGGTGAACACCTGCTCGACGGGTCCGGTCTCGACGATCCGCCCGCGGTGCATCACGGCGACCCGGTGGCACACGGTGGCGACGACCGCGAGGTCGTGGGTGATGAACAGCAGCCCGGCGTCGCGGGCGGCGGCCCCGGAGACGATGAGGTCGAGCACCCCCGCCTGCACGGTGACGTCGAGCGCGGTCGTCGGCTCGTCGCAGATGAGCAGCGCGGGGTCGTTGGCCAGGGCGATCGCGAGCACGACCCGCTGCCGCTGACCGCCGGAGAGCTGGTGCGGGTAGGCGCGCGCCGCCGCCTGCGGGTCGGGCAGCCGCACCTGGTCGAGCAGCTCGACGGCCCGGTCGCGGGCCGTGCGGGCGTCGACGCCGTGCACGGTCATCACCTCGGCGACCTGCTCCCCCACCCGCATCGTCGGGTTGAGCGCGGTCATCGGCTCCTGGAAGACCATCGCCATGTCGAGGCCCCGGGCGTGCGAGAGCGAGTGCTCGCTCGCGCCGACGATGTCGCGGTCGAAGCCGGCCAGCCGCACCGATCCCGACGACCGCAGCCCCTCCGGCAGCAGCCCCATGATCGACAGGGCGGTCAGCGACTTGCCGGAGCCCGACTCCCCGATGAGCCCGAGCCGCTCGCCGCGCGCGATCGACAGGTCCACGCCCTCGACCAGCGGCGTCGAGCCGGTCGTCACCCCGAGGTCGCGAACGTTGAGCACGTCGCCGGTGGCCGGCGTGGCGCCGCTCATCGCCGGTCCTCCAGCCGCGGGTCGAGCAGGTCGCGCAGGCCGTCGCCGAGGAGGTTGAAGCCGAGCACGGCGAGCGCGATCGCGAGGCCCGGCACGATCGCCAGCTGCGGCGCCATGAACAGCAGCGGCTGGCTCTCCTGCAGCATGAGCCCCCACGACGGGGTCGGCGGTGGCGTGCCGAGCCCGAGGAACGACAGCGCGGCCTCGGCGAGGATCGCGATCGCGAAGGCCACCGACGCCTGCACGATGACCATGCTGCCGACGTTCGGCAGCACGTGCCGCACCGCGATGGAGACGGGCCGCCGCCCCGCCGCCCGCGCTGCGAGCACGTACTCGGAGGCGAGCACCCCGAGCCCCGCGGCGCGCACGACCCGCGCGAAGGTCGGGATGCTCGCGATGCCGATGGCGATCATCGCGGTCAGCGTGCTGCCGCCGAAGACGGCGCTGAACATGATCGCCAGCAGCAGCGCCGGGAACGCGAGCAGGATGTCGGCGGCGCGCATGATGATCGTGCTCAGCCACGGCGGCACCATCGCCGCGAGCACCCCCAGCGGCACCCCGACGAGGGCGGCGACACCGACGGCGACGACCCCGACGAACAGCGTGGTGCGCGCCCCGACCATGAGGCGGCTCAGCACGTCGCGCCCGAACAGGTCGGTACCCAGCCAGTGCTGCGACGACGCCCCCTGCAGGCGGCTCATCGGGTCGACGTACACCGGGTCGTGCGGCACCCACACGTACGAGACGAGGGCCGCGAGCACGACGAGGCCGACGAGGCCGGCCCCGACGAGCAGGCTCGGGTTGCGCCACGACCGGGAGGCGGTCGTCGGGGCGGGCACCCCGCCTCCGGTGGCCTCGGGGCGGGCGAGCGGCGACTGGGTCATCGGGCCCCCGCCTTCACCCGCGGGTCGATGACCGCGTACAGCACGTCGACGAGCATGTTGACGAGCAGCACGGCGAGCACGAGCAGCATGACGACGTCCTGCACGACGATGAGGTCGCGGTTGGCGACGGCGTCGAGCAGCAGGCTGCCGAGCCCGGGCACGACGAACACGCGCTCGACGACGACGGCCCCGATGAGCAGCGTCGCCAGCTGCAGCGCGAGCACGGTGACGACGGGGATCGCCGCGTTGCGCAGGCCGTGCCGCCACAGCGCGCGCATCGGGCGCAGCCCCTTGGCGCGGGCGGTGCGCACGTAGTCCTCGGCCATGACGTCGAGCACCGCGCTGCGCACGTAGCGGGCGAGCACGGCGGCCTGCACGAGCCCCAGCGCGAGCGCGGGCAGCACGAGTTGGCGCACGAACATCACGGGGTCGGCGGCCGGCGGGGTCCAGCCGTTGGCGGGCAGCCAGCCCAGGCGCACCGCGAACAGCGTGATGAGCAGCAGGCCCGCGAGGAACGACGGGATCGCGACGCCCACCTGCGAGATCGCCGAGAGGGCCAGGCCGATCGGGTGCCGGTGCCGCACGGCCATGAGCGTGCCGAGCGGCAGCGCGAGGAGCACCGCGATGACCATGGCGGTCACGACGAGCCACAGCGTGACCTGCAGCCGGTCGAGGATCTGCGGGCCGATCGCCGCCCGGGAGATGTAGCTGTCGCCGAGGTCGAAGGTCACCAGGCCGTGCACCCAGTCGAGGTAGCGCTCACGCAGCGGGGCGTCGAGCCCGAAATCGGCGCGGAGCCGGGCCACGGCCTCCTCGGAGGCGTTGACCCCCAGGGCGACCCGGGCGGGGTCGCCGGGCAGCCACTGCATGAAGCCGAACACGAGCAGCGAGCTGACGAACAGGCTGATGAGCAGCGTCACCACCTTGCGGGCGAGCACGACGGGCATGAGGCGGACCGGCCGGTTACTGGCGGCGCAGGGCCGTCAGGTCGAAGGATTCGCTGATCGCGTTGGTCGGCAACCCGGTCACGCTCGCGTCGGTGACCATGAGGTTGGGCATGAGGAACAGCCAGTCGCTGGCCGCGTCCTGGGAGATGAGCCGGGCCGCCTGCTTCATGTTCTCGACCTGGGCGGCCTCGTCCCCGGTGTCTGCGGCCTCGAGCAGCTGGCCCAGGCGCGGGTTGTCGTAGTGGACGTAGTAGTCCTTGTTGCCGAAGACCGCTCCCAGGTCGCGGGGTTCGACGTGCGCGACCATCGACATCTCGTAGTCGCCGCCCTTGAAGACGTTCGTCAGCCACGCCGCCGGAAACTCCAGCTGGTCGAGGGTGACGCGGAAACCGACCTGCTCGAGCTGACTCTTGACGACCTGCCCGCACGCCGTGGCGTACGGCAGCGACGGCAGCCGCAGCCGTATTGCCGGGTTGGTCGCGCCGGCCTGCTGCAGCAGGGCCTTGGACTGGGCCACGTCGAACGGGGCGATGCCGGTGAGGTCCTCGTACCACGGGTCGGTCGGGGGCACCATGCTGCCGATGAGCTTGCCGCGGCCGCCCCAGCAGGTCTTCAGCAGGTTCTCGTGGTCGATGGCCTGCCGGGCGGCCTGCCGCACCCGCACGTCGTTGAACGGCGGCCGGGCGTTGTTCATCGACAGCACGACCTCGCCGTTCGTCGTGCCCTCGATGATCGTGTACTTCGGGTTGCCCTCGAACTGCGCGAGCGTCTCGGGGGCCTGCACGGTGGAGACGATGTCGATCGTGCCGGTGAGCATCGCGTTGTTCAGGGCCGTCGGGTCCTTGAAGTAGGCGAGCTTGACGGTGTCGAAATACGGCTTCTGGCCCCAGTAGTTCGGGTTGCGCTTGAGGGTCAGGGAGTCGCCGCGGGTCCACGCGTCGAGCGTGTACGGACCGGTGCCGACCGTGCTCGTCGCGAGCGAGTCCACCCCGGACTGGCTGAACATCGCCCCGATCCGGGTCGTCATCCGGTACAGCCAGTCGTTGCTCGGCCGGCTCAGCGTGACCTGCAGCTGGGTCGGCGAGACCGCCTTCGCGTCGGCGACCACGTCCATCGCCTTGGCCAGCGACGTGGTCCAGTCGTTCTTCACCCGGTTGATGGAGAACACCGCGTCGTTCGCGTCGAAGGTGTCGCCGTTGGTGAACGTCGCGTTCGGCACGAGGTCGAACGTGTACGTCTTCCGGTCGTCGGAGACCGTCCACGCGCTCGCCAGACCCGGCACGATCGTGCCCTCCGCGTCGAGCTTGACGAGGCCCTCGTAGACGTTCGTCAGCAGCGCCTGCGGGATCGCCGCCCCGTCGGAGGTCGTGAAGTCGAGGCTGGCCGGCTCGGCGACCATGCCGACGCGCAGCCCGCCGCCGGAGCTGGCGCCCGCGCCGGCGCCGTCACCGGGTGAGCCGGACGACCCGGCTCCGGCCGAGCATGCGGTGAGCGCCAGCGAGACGACACTCGCCACGGCCAGCCCCACGCCGGCGCGGCGGCGGGCACGAAGACCGCTGAGGCGGGGATCGCGAGGTGTCATGGGCGCTCCAGGGATGAGGCGGGATCGACGCGGGCCAGTCAACCACCCTGCGCGCCGGAACCGGGCGTGCCGCGAGGTTACGGTATAGACGCAGCCCG
>JBDIAM010000172.1:0-7331 GCA_039812445.1 Piscicoccus intestinalis
AGGATCGCCTCGTGCATCGTCAGGATGCGCTGGGCGGAGTCGACGTGGAGCTGCTCGATGAGGCGGCCGTTGTAGGTGACGACGCCACCGCCTCCGCCGGCTTCCCACGCGTCGAGCACGCCGCGGGCGTCCTCGATGGCCTTCTCGCTCGGCGCGAACGCCTTGTTGGCGCCCTCGACCTGGCCGGGGTGGATGAGCGTCTTGCCGTCGAAGCCCATCCGGCGGCCCTGCTCGCACTCGGCGACGAAGCCCTCGGTGTTCTTCACGTCGTTGTACACGCCGTCGAGGATCGCCACGCCCGCCGCGCGGGCCCCGAGCAGCGCCATACCGAGCCCGGCCAGCAGCGGCTCACGGCCCGGCACGTGCTCGGCGAACAGCTCCTTGACCAGGTCGTTCGTACCCATGACGAGCACCGTCAGCCGGTCGGAGGCCGAGGCGATCTCCTCGCACCGCAGCATCGCCTTCGGGGTCTCGACCATCGCCCACAGCGCCGTCTTCTCCGGCGCCCCGTGCCGCTCCATCGCCGCGACGAGCTCGCGCACCGTCTCGGCGCTGTCGACCTTGGGCACCGCCAGGGCGTCCGGCCCGGCCGCGCACACGGCGGCGAAGTCGTCGTCGTGCCAGGGGGTTCCGATGCCGTTGACGCGGATCGTCACCTCTCGGCGCCCGAAGTTGCCGACCGCCGCGCAGGCCTGCTCGCGGGCGACCTCCTTGGCGTCGGGCGCGACGGCGTCCTCGAGGTCGAGGATCAGCCCGTCACAGGGCAGCGTCGCGGCCTTGGCCAGCGCCCGCTCGTTGGAGGCCGGCATGTACAGCACCGAGCGGCGCGGCCGGAAGGTCTCCTCGTGACTCATGATCAGCTCCTCACACTCAGGCGGACTCAGGCGGACTCGGCGGAGGCCTTGGCGGCCGCGTACTTCTCGCCCAGCTCCGGGTCGATCTGCCCGAGCTGCTCGGCGAGCGTCACCATGACCAGGCACTGCTTGAGGGAGGCGTCGTCCTCCATCTTGCCGTCGAGCATCACGGCGCCCGTGCCGTCTCCCATCGCGGCCTTGACTCGGTAGGCATGCGCGACGTCGTCGGGGTCCGGGCTGAACACCTTGCGGGCGATCTCGATCTGCGCGGGATGCAGCGTCCACGTGCCGACGCAGCCGAGCAGGAACGCGTTGCGGAACTGGTCTTCGCACGCGACGACGTCCTTGATGTCGCCGAACGGCCCGTAGTAGGCGTAGATGCCGTGCATCGCGCACGCGTCGACCATGCGCGCGACCGTGTAGTGCCACAGGTCCTGCTGGTACGTGGCGCGCGCCCCGTTGATGTCACCGCCGGTCGGGTCCTGGCGCACGAGGTAGCCGGGGTGTCCGCCGCCGACGCGGGTCGTCTTCATCTTGCGG
Organism: Piscicoccus intestinalis; assembly: GCA_039812445.1. Taxonomy (GTDB): domain Bacteria; phylum Actinomycetota; class Actinomycetes; order Actinomycetales; family Dermatophilaceae; genus Kineosphaera; species Kineosphaera intestinalis_A. Next base: position 1,395 of record JBDIAM010000172.1, read on the forward strand.
TCGGCGGCCAGGTCGGCCGGGCCGAGCGAGATGCCCTGCATCCGCGGGCTCGCGCCGCAGATCTCCTCGACGTTGACCATGCCGCGGGCCGTCTCGAGGATCGCGTGGATGAGGATCGGGCGCTCGATGCCGGCCTTGGCCTCCAGCTGCGCGAGGAGCCGGTCGACGTAGTGGATGTCTTCGGCGCCCTGCACCTTCGGGATCATGACGACGTCGAGCTTGTCACCGATGGCCGGCACAAGCGTCGTCGCGTCGTCGAGGAACCACGGGCTGTCCAGGGCGTTCAGGCGCGACCACAGCTGGGTCGGTCCGAAGTCGGTGGCCTGGCCGATCTGCACGAGGCCCTCGCGGGCGGCGACCTTGTTGTCGGCCTTGACGGCGTCCTCGAGGTTGCCGAGCAGCACGTCGACCGTGCCGACCATGTCGGGCACCTTGGCCGCCATCTTCGGGTTGCTCGGGTCGAAGAAGTGGATCATCCGGGTCGGCCGCGCCGGGATCTCCCGCACGGGTTGGGGTGCCCCCACGGCCAGCGGGGTGAAGAAGTCCTTGGCGCTACGCATCGGCGGCGAGCCTCCTGGGGTCGTGGGCGCTGCGAGCACGGATACGTTCTGTCGGCGCCCACCACCGCGCCCGGGCGGTCGGCGATCCGATGCCCCGGCCGGCCGACCCGCGCCCCGACGGCGGGGCGACAGCAGCGCGGTCCGGTTCGGGACCCAGGCCCGACTCTAGTCCGCGGGCCCGCCGCCGGGCGGGCGATCCGGGCACGCGGGGGCGGGTCGTCCGGGCGGGCCGTGGGACCGCCTCCGCCTCGGGGTCGACGCCCGAACGCGCGGTGACCGGCCGGGCGGTCCACAATCGAGTGCCGAGCCCTCCCGACTCCCCGACCAGGAGCACCCATGCATCCGTTCGCCACCGAACCCACCTCGGGCCTGGCGGGATTCGTCATCCAGGTGATGGAGGTGCTGCGGGAGCCGGGCGCCGGCCTGCTCGTGGCCGCCGAGAACCTCTTTCCGCCGATTCCCAGCGAGATCATCCTGCCGCTGGCCGGATTCGCCGCATACCGCGGCACGCTCTCGCTGACGGCCGCGATCCTGTGGACCACCGCCGGTTCCCTCGTCGGCGCGCTGGCGCTGTACTGGCTCGGGCACCGACTCGGGCGCGAGCGGGTCCGCGCGTTCTTCGACCGCCTCCCGCTGACCGACCCCGCCGACATGGACCGCACCGAGCGCTGGTTCGCCCGGCACGGCTACCCGGCGGTGCTGTTCGGCCGGCTGCTGCCCGTGATCCGCAGCCTCGTGTCGGTGCCCGCGGGAACGACCGGCATGAAGCTGCTGCCGTTCGTCGCGTTCACCACCCTCGGGAGCGCCGTGTGGAACTCACTGCTGATCCTCGCCGGCTACGAGCTGGGCCGCCGCTGGCAGCTCGTCGAGGAGTACGTGTCGTGGCTGCAGTACGTCGTCGTCGGCCTGCTCGTGCTGCTCGCGGTGCGCTTCGTCGTGCGGCGCCTGCGCCGGCGCCGCGCGGGCCGCGCCGGCGACCCGCCCGCGCCGGGAACGACGTCGGCGTCGGCGCCGCAAACGCCCAGGTAGCCTAAGCCCCGTGTCCTCGCGCGTCTTCGTCTCGCGGCTGGCGAGCCTGTCCGTCTTCGACCCGCTGGGTGACCAGGTGGGTCGCGTACGCGACGTCATCGTCACGGTCAGCCCGCGGCGTCAGCGACCCCGCGTCATCGGTCTGACCGTCGAGGTCCCCGGACGCCGTCGCGTGTTCGTGCCGATGACCCGCGTCACGAGCATCGACGGCGGCCAGGTCATCACCACCGGGCTGGTCAACATGCGCCGCTTCGAGCAGCGCCCGAACGAGACCCTCGTCATCGCCGAGGTCTTCGACCGGCAGGTCACGGTGCACGACGACGACGGCGCCTACCCCGCGATCGTCGAAGACATCGCCATCGAGAAGGAGCGGGTACGCGACTGGTCCGTCGTCAAGGCGTTCGTGCGCAAGGGAGACGGTAGCCGCAGCTTCGGGGGGTTGGGCCGGCGTCGCGGCGAGACGCTCGTCGTGCCGATCGAGGAGGTCGCCGGGCTGCTCACCGCCGACGTCGACCAGGGCGCCGCGGGGCTGCTCGCCAACTACGACGACCTCAAGGCCGCCGACCTCGCCGAGCTCATCCACGACCTCAAGCCGAGCCGGCGCGTGCAGGTGGCCGCCGCGCTCGACGACGAGAAGCTCGCCGACGTGCTCGAGGAGCTTCCCGAGGACGACCAGGTCGAGATCCTGTCGACCCTGGAGTCGGACCGCGCGGCCGACGTGCTCGAGGCCATGCAACCCGACGACGCCGCCGACCTGCTCTCCGAGCTGTCCGAGGAGGCCCAGGAGCGCTACCTACGCCTCATGGAGCCCGACGACGCGGCCGACCTGCGCCGGCTGCTGACGTACGAGGACGACACCGCCGGTGGTCTGATGACCACCGACCCGGTCGTGCTGCCTCCGGAGGCGACGATCGCCGAGGCCCTCGCCCTCGTGCGCCGCACCGAGATCTCCCCCGCGATCGCCGCGACGGTCTTCGTCTGCCGCGCGCCGCTGGAGACCCCGACCGGCCGCTACCTGGGCACGGTGCATATCCAGCGGATGCTGCGCGAACCCCCGCACGGCGCGGTCGGCGGGATCATCGACAAGGACATCGAGACGCTGACGCCCGAGGCCTCGATCGGCAAGATCACCCGCACGTTGGCGACCTACAACCTCGTGTCCGTGCCGATCGTCGACGAGGACAATCACCTGCTCGGCGCCGTGACCGTCGACGACGTGCTCGACCACCTGCTGCCCGACGACTGGCGCGAGGAGCGGCACGAGGTGAGCAATGACTGACGAAACCCGGTTCGGGCGCCTCGACCAGCCCCGCGAGACCGGCCGCCGCATGTGGCGCCCGCGCACCATCAACTCCGAGCGTTTCGGCGTCATCGCCGAGGGCTTCGCGCGCTGGATGGGCACCGCGCAGTTCCTCATCTACATGTCGGTGTTCGTCGCGGCGTGGCTCGCCTGGAACACCCTCATGCCGGAGGCGGTGCAGTTCGACCCGCGGTCGCTGAACTACACGCTGCTCACCCTGATCCTCAGCCTGCAGGCCTCGTACGCCGCGCCCCTGATCCTGCTCGCGCAGAACCGCCAGGACGACCGCGACCGGGTGGCCCTGGAGCAGGACCGGGCCCGGGACGAACGCAATCTCGCCGACACCGAGTACCTCACTCGCGAGGTCGCGGCCCTGCGGATCGCGCTGCGCGAGGTCGCCACCCGCGACTACGTGCGCTCCGAGCTGCGCGAACTGCTCGACGAGCTGCGCGACGAACTGCGCGAGGAGACCGAGCCGGCCGACGGGCGCACCACGCAGGCCGGCGCGAAGGCCAAGTCCAAGAGCAAGTCCCCGCGGCAGGCCAAGAAGCGCTCCCCCGCCTCCGAGCGGCCCCGCGGCGCGCCGGACAGCGAGCCGACCGGCCCGCGGTAGCGGGTTCGCCCTCCGTCGGGACCACCCGCGGCGCGCGAAGTGAACGCCTCGTTACAGTTGGGCCCATGGCTGCCCCCACACGTGACGCCCTGCTCGAGGCACTCTCGACGGTCGAAGACCCGGAGATCCACCGTCCGATCACCGACATCGGCATGGTCGGGGATCTGTCGTGCGATGACTCCGGTGCAGTGTCGGTGACCGTCTTGCTCACCGTCTCCGGGTGCCCGTTGAAGTCGACGCTGGAGCGCGACACCCGGCAGGCATTGGCCGGCGTCGATGGCGTGACCTCGGTGAACGTCACCCTGGGCGTGATGAACGATGAGCAGCGCGCGGCGCTGCGCCAGCAACTGCGCGGCGGGCAGGCCGAGCGGGAGGTCCCGTTCGCGCGGCCCGACTCCCTGACCCGCGTCTACGCGGTCGCCTCCGGCAAGGGCGGCGTCGGCAAGTCGTCGGTGACGAGCAACCTCGCGGTCGCCCTCGCCGACCAGGGCCTGACGGTGGGTGTCGTCGACGCCGACATCTACGGCTTCTCGATCCCGCGGATGCTGGGCGTCGACCGGGCGCCGACGCAGGTCGACGACATGATCATGCCGCCGGAGGCGCAGGGCGTGCGGGTCATCTCGGTCGGCATGTTCGTGCCCGGCAACCAGCCGGTCGTGTGGCGCGGCCCGATGCTGCACCGGGCCCTGCAGCAGTTCCTCTCCGACGTCTACTGGGGCGACCTCGACGTGCTCCTGCTCGACCTGCCGCCCGGCACCGGCGACGTCGCGATCTCCGTGGCGCAGCTCATCCCCGGCACCGAGATCATCGTCGTCACCACCCCCCAGCAGGCCGCGGCCGAGGTGGCCGAGCGGGCCGGCGCGATCGCGGTCCAGACCCACCAGCGGGTCGTCGGGGTCATCGAGAACATGTCGTGGCTCGAACTGCCCGACGGCTCCCGGCAGGAGATCTTCGGCTCCGGCGGCGGTCACCGGGTGGCCGAGTCGCTGACCCGCATCGTCGGGCACGACGTGCCGCTGCTCGGTCAGATCCCGCTCGACATGAAGCTGCGCGAGGGCGCCGACACGGGCGCTCCCGTGGTCTCCTCCGCCTCCGACAGCCCGGCCGGGGTCGCCCTGCGCGGCATCGCCCGCAGCCTCGGTTCGCGCTCCCGCGGGCTGTCCGGCCGCAAGCTCGGACTCACCCCGACCTCTCGCTGAGTTCTCAGCGGGCGTCGGACGGGCCGCTCAGGTCGCGTCGGTGTCGAAGGGCACCGGCCGGGTCGGGTCGTGCAACGCCGCGTACCCGGGGGCGCGCTGCGAGCCGGTGCGCCCCGCGCCAGGGCCGCCCGCCCGGTCCGAACGGTCGGTACGGTCGGTACGGTCCGAACGCCCGTCGGCCCCGGTTTCCGGGCCGGCGGCGTCGTCAGCGACCGTCGACTCCTTGGTGTCGGAGACGGTGTCCTCCCACGTCTCGGCCAGGGCCTCGCGCACGATGCGGCGCGGGTCGTACTGCCGGGGGTCGTAGGCGGACCAGTCGACGTCGTCGAACTCCGGGCCCATCTGGTCGCGCAGCTGGGTCTTGGCGCCGTCGGCGAGCTTCTTGAGGTCGCGGATTCCCTGGCGCAGGCGGGCGACGTACTCGGGGAGGCGTTCGGGGCCGATGACGAGCAACGCCACGACGACGATGATGACGAGTTCCCAGCCGTTGATGTCGAACACGCCGCCTCCTCCCGCGCACCGGACGTCACGTGGCCGCGTACGGCCCCTCGAGACTCTCGCAGCCCCCGGTCATCCTGACAGGTGAACGCAACGGCCGGCGCGCCGGCCCACCGACGCTACCGAAATGGCGCCGGCCGTCGCCGCTACATCGAGGGGACGACGTGCCCCAGACCGAAGCTCGGGGCCGGGATGCGCACCGGAGGCCGGGTGGCGCGGGAGCGCGCCGACGTCGGGGCGCGGTGCGCGAGGGCCTCGCGCAGCTGGGCGCGGCCGCGGTGGATGCGGGAGCGCACGGTGCCGAGCTTGATGTCGAGCACCTCGGCGATCTCCTCGTACGTCAGGCCCTCGATGTCGCACAGCACGACGGCGGCCCGGAAGTCGGGGGCGAGGGCGTCGAGCGCGCGCTGCACGTCGTCGTCGAAGTGCGTGTCGTCGTAGGTCTGCGCGGGGCCGGCCGAGCGGGAGGGCAGCCGGGCCGCGGCCTCCTCGGAGAGCGCGTCGAACCGGATCCGCTGCTTGCGGCGCATGCGGTCGAGGAACAGGTTGGTCGTGATCCGGTGCAGCCAGCCCTCGAACGTGCCCGGGCGGTAGCTGTCGAGCGACCGGAAGACGCGGATGAACACGTCGTGCGTGAGGTCTTCGGCGTCGTGCACGTTGCCGGTGAGGCGGTACGCGAGCCGGTAGACCCGGGCGGAGTGCTCCTGCACGATCTCTTCCCAGGTGGGCGGCACCCAG
>JBDIAM010000173.1:0-7324 GCA_039812445.1 Piscicoccus intestinalis
AGGGCGGCGCCGATCGTGATCGCGTCGGGTCGCACGGTCAGTTCGCGCAGCTGCGGCACCCGGTCGATGCCCAGCACGAGCGGTGAGCGCAGCCCGCGCAGGGTGACCTCGACCCCGCGGTCCGTCGAGCCGGCGACGACGGCGGCGTCGGGATGCTCGGCGAGCACTGCGAGGGCCTCGTCGAGGTCGGTGGCGCGCACGAAGTCGCCGCGCGGGCCGGTGATCCGGCGGGAGTGCACCGGCGCGGCGGGGCGGGTGCAGCGGCGGGCGAGGGCGTCGTCGGCCGGGGCGGGACCGAGCGCGTAGGCGGCGTCGCGGATCGGCCGGTACCCCGTGCACCGGCACAGGTTGCCCGAGAGTGCGTGCTGGTCGAAGCCGTTCGGCCCGATCTCGTGATCGGTGGCCGCGGTCTCGACGCGGGCGGGCGCCGAGTCCGGCTCGGGCCGGGCGGGCCCGTCGGGCCGAGCCGCGACCCGCCCGGGGCGGTAGTACTCCGCGGCCATCGCGCACACGAAGCCGGGCGTGCAATAGCCGCACTGGGATCCGCCGCGGGTGGCCAGCTCGCGTTGCACGGGGTGCAGGGCGTCGGGCGCGCCGAGCCCCTCGGCGGTGACGACCTGCGTGTCGGCCAGGGCGGCCGCGGGCAGCAGGCAGGAGTTCACGGCGGTCCAGCGGCTGCGCGCCGAGTCGGTCGGGGCGTCGGGGCGCAGCACGAGCACGGCGCACGCCCCGCATTCGCCCTCGGCGCAGCCCTCCTTCGCGCCGGTCAGGCCCTGGCCGCGGATCCAGTCGAGGGCGGTGACGTCCGGGTCGACGCCGCCGAGCTCGTGCGTCCGCCCGTTGAGGGTGACCGCCGGCGCGGACGGCGGCGGCCACGGGCGGCCGCCGGTCGGTGTCTGGGTGACGGACATCTACGGCCTCCTCATCGGTATGCGCCTGCGGGATCTCGTCGCGTCCGGCGCGGGCGGCTCGGGCGGCCCGGGCGGCGCAGGCGGCCCGGGCGTCGCGGGCCGCGCGTCGGTCGCCCGTCCCATTCCCCGATGGTCGCCAACACCGAGCCGTCCCGCACGGCGGGACACGCCCTGCGTCGCCTCGCCAGGGTCGGGCAGCGCCGGGTCGACGGGCGGGCGGGCGTGGCGGTGGGACTCAAGCGCTTCCCTTTCGGGCCGGGCCCCGGGATCGGGGCGCGTGGCGATGCCGGCGCAAGGTCCGCATCGACCGGGCATGCGTCGACCGCGGTTGCTGGGGAGGCTAGGACCGTCGGCCCCGGCCGGTCAATCCCCCGAGCACTACCCTGGCCTGGTGGACGCACAGGTCAGGTGGCTGGAGCCGGCGCGGTGGCGGGCCGCGCAGGCAGCTCACGAGGCGCGGGTCGACGCGGCGACCGTCGGCCACCGGGACCGCCGCGCCCGCGGGCGACCGCACCCCGTGGAGGATTTCCTGTGGGTGTACTACCGGTTCCGGCCGGCGTTGCTGCGCCGCTGGCACCCCGGGCCGGGCGTCGTCCTATGCGGCGGCGCGCGGGCCCGGCAGGCGACGTGGAAGCACTACCTCGTCGACGGCGACGACGTGCGGCTCGACACCGCGGGGTTTCTCGCGCACCGGGGTCGCGCGGTGCGCGAGGTCGCGACGCTGCTGCGGGCGACCGCCTCCCGGACCGCCCGGTTCGGGTGCTTCGGCCTGCACGAATGGGCCATGGTGTATCAGGCGGATGACACACGGCATCCGTGGCCGCTGCGGCTCGGGGCCGCGGGCACCGACGAGGTCGTGCGTTCCCGCCCGCTGCGCTGCACGCACTACGACGCGTTCCGCTTCTTCACCCCGGAGGCGGTGCCGCGCAACGAGTCCGCCCTCGCCGCCGACACCCGGGTGCGGCATGAACAGCCCGGCTGCCTGCACGCCGGGATGGACCTGTACCGGTTCGCCTACTCGCTGACCCCGGGGGTGCCCTCCGAGCTCGTCATGGACTGCTTCGAGCACGCCCGCCGCGCCCGCGAGATCGACATGCGCGCCTCCCCCTACGACCTGAGCGACCTGGGGTACGAGGCGATTCCGATCGAGACCGCCTCCGGGCGGGCGGAGTACGTGGCGCAGCAGCAAGCGCTCGCCGAGGCGGCGAGCGTGCTGCGGAACCGGCTCCTCGACGCCTGCGGGCAGGTGAGCGAGGTGCCGCTCAGCGATCCCCGTCCGCGCCGTACACCAGCACGCCGACGACCGGAACCAGCAGGAACCACATCCAGCTGCGGGTGAGGAAGAACAGCACGAGGGCCACCAGCGGCGCCAGCCCCATGATCGTGTTGCGGGCGCGCCTCGAGAGCCGCGGCATTCTCATCGCTGCGTGCGCCGGTGCTTCTCGGCGATCGCGCGGTGGCGACGGGCCTTGCGCTCGTGGCGCAGCGCGCGCCGCTCGGCCTGCGCCTCGTTCTTGCCGTCCTGGCCGTAGACGAGGATCGGGACGATCGGGATCGCGAGGAAGATCCACCACGGCACGTTCAGCGCGAAGAACAGGATCAGGCACACGAACGGGGTCAGCGAGACGATCGTGTACGCGGTCGTGCGGTTGAGCTTGATGAGCCCGTCGGTCCGGTCCGACCGCTCCGACCGCTCCAGGGCGGCGTGGGCGCCCGTAGCTTCGGTCGCGCGCGCAGGCGGCTCATACGACGCCAGGACCGGTCCGGTGGCCCCGTGCGTCGGCAGCCCCTCCATGGCCGCGTCGAGTTCGGCGCGGGTGTGGGCGTGGCGCACCTGCGTGACGCGCCGTTCGTGCTCGCTCGGGCCGATCGCCCCGGCCCGCCACTGCTCGTCGAGACGGTCTCGCGCGTGGGCGCGTTCGGCCTCCCCGATGTCCCCCTGCGGTTGGTTCATGGGGCCATCCTCGCGCGTGCGGACCCGGGGCGGAAGTGGACGCCCCGGGTCGCCGCGACCGGCCAGCCGAGAGTCAGGCCAGCCGGGTCATCCAGCCGTTGGTGTCCTGCGCGCGGCCGTACTGCACGTCGAGGAGGCTGCGGCGGATGCTCGAGGTGACCTCGCCGATGCCGCCGCCGATGCTCGGGTCGCCGACGGTGACCTCGCCGCCGTCCCACTTCAGCGTGCCGACGGCGGTGACGACCGCGGCCGTGCCGCAGGCGAACACCTCGGCCAGCTCGCCGGATTCGGCGCCGTCCTTCCACTCCTGGATCGGGACGCGGCGCTCCTCCGGCTGCAGCCCCAGGTCCTTGGCCAGCGCCAGGATCGAGGAGCGCGTGACGCCCTCGAGGATCGTGCCGGTCAGCTCGGGGGTGACGAGGCGCCCGTCCTTGTAGACGAGGAACAGGTTCATGCCGCCGAGCTCCTCGATGTACGTGTGCGTCGAGGAGTCGAGGAAGACCGCCTGGTCACAGCCGTGCGAGATGCCCTCCAGCTGGCCGGCGAGGCTGGAGGCGTAGTTGCCGCCGCACTTGGCGGCACCGGTGCCGCCCTCGCCGGCGCGGGCGAAGTCGGTGGACACCCACAGCGACACCGGCTTCATCCCGCCGGCGAAGTACGCGCCGGCCGGGGACGCGATGACGCTGTAGTACACCTCGTTGGCCGGGCGCACGCCGAGGAACGCCTCGGAGGCGAACATGAACGGGCGCAGGTACAGCGACGTCTCGCCGGTGCCGAAGGCGGGCACCCACGCCTCATCGGCCTGCACGAGGGCCTTGATGGAGGCGATGAAGTCGGCCTCCGGCAGCTCGGGCAGCGCGAGGCGCGCGCAGCTGCGGGCCATGCGGGCCGCGTTGGCCTCGGGGCGGAAGGCCCAGATCGAGCCGTCCTCGTGCCGGTAGGCCTTCAGGCCCTCGAAGACCTCCTGAGCGTAATGCAGCACGGCCGCCGCCGGAGACAGCTGGATCGGCCCGAAGGGGACGACCTCCCCGTCGTGCCAGCCGTCTCCGACGGTCCACAGCGCGCGCACCATGTGGTCGCTGAACTGCTTGCCGAAGCCGGGGTTGGCCAGGATCGCCTCACGTTCGGCGGTGCCGGTGGGGCTGGGGTGATCGGCCACGGGGAAGGACAGCGTCGCCATGCGTAAAGCTCCTCATCGTTTCCGGGCGTGTCCTGGCAGCGTACCGACGCATCGCGCCGGCGCTCTGGGGGTCGTGCCCACGCCGTGGCCGCCCTCGACGGTCTCGACTCCCCCAGAGGTTGGCAAAGCAACAGTTTTCTCCCCGGCCGCGTCACTTCTTCACGCGGGCCCGGCGGCTCACCCTGGGACGTGCCCACGTCACCGGTGAATCGGGCACATTTCTCGAGCCGGGCTCCGCGTGACCACGACGATCGAGGGGATCACCAGATGAGTACACGGCAGCGGAAGGGCTCCGCGGCCAGTCGGTGGCACCACCCGCGGGTGCGACACCGCCGCGACGGATGGGTCTGGAACTGCCGTTGCGGCGCCTTCGGACACGGGGGTGACTCCACCAGCGCGTGGCGGCTCGTATGCATCGCGGCCCTGTCGCACGCCGACCAGGCGACGCGCTGACCCGACGGTGTCCGCGCTGACCCGACGGCGTCCGCGCTGACCCGACGGTGTCCGGGCTGACCGGGGCGTCGACGCGCTGACCGGGGCGGCCGCACGGCCCCGGAAACGTTTTCCACAGGCCTGTGGACACCGCTCGGACTATCACCGCGCGGCCCCGATCCCGGCCTGCGGCGCATATCCGCTGGTCAGAGGGGTGACCGTTGGCCATCCTCGAGCGCGGTGATAGTCCGAACGGTGGCTGGCGAGGCTGCTGTCGGCGGGTCGGCCGCTCAGGCCAGCCGAGCGGCGATGTCGTCGCCGATCCGGGTCGTGCTGCGCGGCTCGTGCTCGGCCCGCTCGCTGAGGTCGGCGGCGACCGCTTCCTCGACGCGGGCGGCGAGGTCGGGCCGGCCGAGGTGGTCGAGCATGAGGGCGACCGACAGGATCGTCGCGGTCGGGTCGGCCTTGCCCTGGCCGGCGATGTCGGGCGCGGAACCGTGCACCGGCTCGAACATGCTCGGGAAGGTGCGGTCGGGGTTGATGTTGCCGCTGGCCGCCAGGCCGATGCCGCCGACGACCGCGCCGGCGAGGTCGGTGATGATGTCGCCGAAGAGGTTGTCGGTGACGATGACGTCGAACCGGCCGGGGTCGGTGGTCATGAAGATCGTCGCGGCGTCGATGTGCTGGTAGGCGGTGGTGACCTCGGGGAACTCGGCGCCGACCTCCTCGACCGTGCGCCGCCACAGGTGCCCGGCGTAGGAGAGCACGTTGTGCTTGTGCACGAGCGTGAGGTGCTTGCGCGGGCGGGCCTGCGCGCGCGCGAAGGCGTCGCGCACGACGCGCTCGACGCCGAAGCGGGTGTTCACGCTGACCTCGGTGGCGAGTTCGGCGGGGGTGCCGACGCGCAGCGCTCCCCCGTTGCCGGTGTACGGGCCCTCGGTGCCCTCGCGAACGACGACGAAGTCGATGCCGTCGGGGGCGACGCGCGCGACGTCGAGCGGGCTCGTGACGCCGGGGAAGAGCCGGGCAGGGCGCAGATTGACGTAGTGGTCGAAGCTGAACCGCAGCGTGAGCAGCAGCTGCCGCTCGAGCACGCCGCTGGGCACGCTCGGGTCGCCGACGGCACCGAGCAGGATCGCGTCGTGCCGGCGCAGCTCCTCCAGGGTGCCCTCGGGCAGGGCCTCGCCGGTGCGATGCCAGCGCTTGGCGCCGAGGTCGTAGTCGGTGGTCTCGACGGTGATCCCCGCGGAGCCGGTGACCGCCCGCAGCGCCTTGAGGCCCTCCGCCACGACCTCCGGGCCGATCCCGTCTCCGCCGATCACGGCGAGGTCGAAACGGGTGGTGGACTGGCCCGGCTCCGTCTGCGTCATGGGCGTCACGCTACCGCCGCGTCTTGCGGGTTGAAACGCCGATCCCACATACCGGCCCCACCCCGGCCCCTCGGCGTCGCCGCACGACGCTGAGAACTGCGTGTCGTGGTGAGAACTGCTGTCCGTGCCGCAGTCCTCACCACGACACGCAGTTTCGAGGGAGGTTGGGGTCGGGCGGAGGGCCTTGGGTCGTTCGGGCGGAGGGCGTCGGGCGGAGGGCCTTGGGCCGTTCGGGCGGAGGGCCCTTGGACCGTTCGGGCGGAGGGCCCTTGGACCGTTCGGGCGGAGGGCCCTTGGACCGTTCGGGCGGAGGGCCCTTGGGCCGTTCGGACGACGGAGCCGGTGCGGCGTCACCCGTTGACGGCGACCTCGCCGCGCATGAGGATGCGGGCGCTGCGCAGCAGCGACGCGCTCTCGGCCTCCCACCTGCCGTCGAGGAGACGCGTCGTGGCGCCGACCGTGACGACTCCCGACGGCTGGCCGATGCGTAGGGCTCCGTCGGCGACGGGCCCGGCACGCAGTCGGGCCGGCAGCGTGCCGTCGATGGCGGCGGCGGTCGCGAGGCACAGCGCCCCGGTGCTCGTCACGGCCCGGTGCCACCGGCCCATCGAGATCATCCGCACGCACAGGTCGTGGTCGGCGGCCTCGACGACCGTTCCGTCGAGCGTGGTGAACCGCTGCGGCGCGGCGACGACGGCGATCTTGGGGTTGGCCAGGCCGACCTCGTCGGCACGAGCGGCCAGGCCCATAGCGACGCCTCCGGCTCGGCGGATGCGGTCGAGGCTCTGCATGAGCCGGTGGTCGGCGTCGAGCTCGTCGAGCGACTCCGCGCCGCTCATGCCGACGGCGCTCGCAGCGACGAAGACCAGCGGGTTGGTCGCGTCCACCAGCGAGGCGTCGACGTCGCCCACGCCCTCGACGGACAACCGGTCGGCCACGCGCCCGGTGGGCAACAGGCTCCCGGTGAGCGACCCGGCGGGCTCGTGGAACTCCAGCCGCACCGGCGCGCCTGCGCCGCTGACTCCCGGCAGCGTGAAGTCGCCGACGGAGACGGGCTGGCCGCCCTCGACCTCGAACGTCGCGGTGATGAGTTGGCCCGTGTTGGTGGCGTGGATGCGCACCGAGACCGGCCCGTCGGCGGCCGTGACAAGTCCGGTGGCCACCGCGATCGGGCCGACGGCGGAGGCGAGATTGCCGCAGTTGGCGCGGTAGTCGACGACCGGTCGGTCGACGGCGACCTGACCGAACGTGTAGTCGACGTCGGCGCGGGGGTGGTCGCTGCGGGCCAGGATCGCCACTTTCGACAGCGACGAGAGGCCGCCACCAATCCCGTCGAGCTGACGGCCGTTGGGGTCGGGGCTGCCCATGACCGCGAGGAAGATCTCGTCCCGCTCGGCGGACTCCGGCGGCAGGTCACCGGCGAGGAAGAAGACGCCCTTGCTCGTGCCGCCGCGCGCGAAGACTGCCGGAACGAACC
>JBDIAM010000174.1:0-7279 GCA_039812445.1 Piscicoccus intestinalis
TCTGTGACGTCGCGGCCGTGAGCCGCCCGTCTCCGCTCCAGGGTGCTCGGAGTTCGTGACGACGTACCGATGCCGATAGCAGCCGGGGTGACCGGCGGCTCATCGGCATTCGTTTGCCGCGAACCCCGTTACCCCCACCCACCAAAAACACCGGCCAGGTGCGGGGGTGGGGGTGGGCGGTCAGGGGTGGCGGCCGATGACGCGGACGGCGCCGCCGTCGACGCCCTTGGCGCCGCGGACCACCTCGCCCGCGCCGTCGGCACCCGCCGCGCCCTCGGCAGGCGCGCCGGCAGCCGCGGCGGCGTCGGGCTCGGCGACGACGTCGCCGAGGATCCAGGCGGGTAGGCCGAGGGAGCCGGCTCGGGTCACGGCGGTCTCGGCCTGCTCGGCGGGGAGCACCGCCACGAAACCGATCCCCATGTTGAGGGTGCGCTCCAGGTCGGCCACCGGCACCGCGCCGAGCTCGGCGACGACGGAGAACACGGCGGGCGGGGTCCACGTCGCGCGGTCGACGGTCGCCAGCACCCCGGCGGGCAGCACCCGGGCGAGGTTGGCGGCGAGACCGCCTCCGGTGACGTGGGTGAGCGCGTGCACGTGCAGGCCCGGGTCGCGCAGCAGCGTGAGGAGGTCGGCGCTGTACACGCGGGTCGGTTCGAGCAGCTCCTCCCCCAGGGTGCGGCCGAACTCGGCGACGTGCCGGTCCAGGCCCCAGCCGGCAGCCGCGACCACCGCGCGCACCAACGAGTAGCCGTTGGAGTGCAGCCCGGACGACGCCAGCGCGACGAGCGCGTCTCCCGGGCGCACCCGGTGCGCCCCGAGCACCTCGTCGTGTTCGACGACGCCGGTCGCGGCACCGGCCACGTCGTACTCGGCTGGGTCGAGCAGCCCGGGGTGTTCGGCGGTCTCCCCGCCGACGAGGGCCACCCCGGCCTGGGCGCACGCCGCCGCGATGCCGGAGACGATGGCCGCGATGCGTTCGGGCACGACCTTGCCGCACGCGATGTAGTCGGTCATGAACAGCGGCTCGGCGCCGCAGACCACGATGTCGTCGACGACCATGCCGACGAGGTCGAAGCCGATCGTGTCGTGCTTGTCGAGGGCCTGCGCGATCGCGACCTTCGTGCCGACGCCGTCCGTGCTCGTCGCGAGCACCGGTCGCGTCATGCCCTGCAGTGCGCTCGCGTCGAACATGCCCGCGAAGCCACCGAGGCCGCCGAGCACCTCCGGGCGGGTGGCGCGGCGCACCGACTCCTTCATGAACTCGACGGCCTTGTCGCCGGCCTCGACGTCGACGCCGGCGGAGGCGTACGTGATCGGTTGGCGGGGCGGGGTCGCGCTCATCGCGGAGTCCTTCGGGTCGAGGGGCGGCGTGCGGCCGACGCCGCGGCGATCGGTTCGGGTTCGAGGCGGAGACGGTCGCGGGGCGACTCAGGCCCGCGGCACCGCGCTGTCGGAGGCCTCGAGAACGTCCTTGCCGAGGTGCTCGGGGTCGGGCAGCTCGATGGGGTAACGGCCGGTGAAACACGCGGTGCACAGCTCGTCGACCTGCTGGCGGGTGGCCGCGACCATGCCCTCCTCGCTGATGTAGCCGAGGCTGTCGGCGCCGATCGAGCGGCACACCTCCTCGACGCCGAGGCCGGTGGCGATGAGCTCGGCGCGGGTGGCGAAGTCGATGCCGTAGAAGCACGGCCAGCGCACCGGCGGTGAGGAGATCCGCACGTGCACCTCGACGGCGCCCGCCTCCCGCAGCATCCGCACGAGCGCGCGCTGGGTGTTGCCGCGCACGATCGAGTCGTCGACGACGACGAGGCGCTTGCCGTTGATGACGTCGCGCAGCGGGTTGAGCTTGAGCCGGATGCCGAGCTGGCGGATCGTCTGGCTCGGGGAGATGAACGTGCGGCCCACGTAGGCGTTCTTCACCAGGCCCGAGCCGTACGGGATGCCCGACTCGGCGGCGTATCCGATGGCCGAGGGCGTGCCCGACTCCGGGGTGGGCATGACCATGTCGGCCTCGACGGGGTGCTCGCGGGCCAGGGCCCGGCCCATGTCGACCCGCGACTCGTACACGCCCCGGCCCGCGATCGTCGTGTCGGGACGGGCGAGGTAGACGTACTCGAACACGCAGCCCTTGCGGTCGGGGCGCGCGAACCGCTTGGAGCGCAGGCCGTTGGTGTCGATGGCGATGAGCTCGCCCGGCTGGATCTCGCGCACGAAGCTCGCGCCGACGATGTCGAGCGCCGCGGTCTCGCTGGCGATGACCCAGCCGCGTTCGAGCCGGCCGAGCACCAGCGGGCGGATGCCCTGCGGGTCGCGCGCGGCGTACAGCGTGTGCTCGTCCATGAAGACGAACGTGAACGCGCCCGTGACCTGCGGCAGCACCTGCATCGCGCGCTCCTCGAGGGAGCCGGTGCCCTCGGCGAACAGCGCGGTGACCAGGGCGGTGTCGGTCGTGTTGCCGCGGCGCAGCTCGGGGTGGGCCTTGATGCCGCCGTCGCTGGCGACGATGCGGTCCCGCAGCTGCGCGGAGTTGATGAGGTTGCCGTTGTGCACGAGGGCGATCGTGGAGTCGGCGGCGCTGCCCAGCGTCGGCTGGGCGTTCTCCCACGTGCTGCCGCCGGTCGTGGAGTACCGGCAGTGCCCGATCGCGAGGTGGCCGCGCAGCATGCCGAGGCTGGTCTCGTCGAAGACCTGGCTGACCAGGCCCATGTCCTTGTAGACGAGCAGTCGTTCACCGTCGGAGGCGGCGATGCCGGCCGACTCCTGCCCGCGGTGCTGCAGCGCGTACAGGCCGTAATACGTCAGTTTGGCGACCTCTTCGCCGGGGGCGTACACGCCGAAGACGCCGCAGGCGTCCTGTGGGCCCTTCTCCCCCGGGAGCAGATCGTGATTGAGCCGTCCATCACCGCGAACCACCCGCCCAGTCTCGCACACGCCGGCGGGGGCCCCGCCCCTGCGATCACGGGCCGCGAGCGCGCTCCTCAGCCGCGACGGTCGAGCACGAGGCCGACGATCGCGCCGACGAGCGCCCCGAACAACGCGAAGAACATCGCCAGGTAGGAGAACGACGACACGGCCGTGTACACGATGTTGCCGCCGGCCTGGGTCTGCGGGTCCGGGCCCAGCAGCTCGAGCAGCCCGCCGATGACGAAGCCGACGAACGCCCCGGCCAGCAGGAACGCGGGAAAGTTCACCGAGCGACGCACCCGCAGGCGGTGGACGGGCGGGCGCGGCGCCGGGCTCTCACCGGTCGGCTCGGGCTGGTCGGCGGGAGTGCTCACCCGCTCACTGTAGGTCGTCGACCGACTCACTCGAACAGGGGCAGCAGGGCGCGCAGGTCGGCGCGCTCGCCGCTGGCGCGCACCGCTCCGTCGGCGGCCGCGCGCTCCCAGGTCAGGGCGCCGACGGCCAGCGCGAGCCACGTCGCGGCGTCGGTCTCCACGACGTTGGGCGGGGTGCCGCGGGTGTGCCGCGGGCCGTCCACGCACTGCACGGCCCCCAGCGGCGGCACCCGCACCTCGACGCTGCGGCCGGGCGCGCGGGTCGCCAGCTCCTCGAGCGTGTAGCGCACCGCGGTCGCCAGCGTCGCGCGCGGGACGTTCGGGTCGGCCTCCCAGGCGCGCACCGCCGCGACCCCGGCGGCGACCTCGATACGGCGACGCACGGCCATGCCGGGCACCCCTTTCGCGTGGACTGGCTGGACGCCTCACACGATAAGGCGGCGGCCCGACTCCCCCTGTGAGTCGGGCCGCCGCGGTCTTCGTGCCTGACGAACGGGCTACTTGACTTCCTTGCGGACCACCCGCCAGCAGCCGATGGCCAGCGGCAGCAGCACCCACAGCGCGGTCGCCGAGCCGAACCGCGCCCACTGCTCGCCGCCGACCCACTCGTTGGTCAGCAGCGCCATACCGGACGTGCCCGTCTCGAGCCAGGCCGCGTGCTCGGCGAGCCAGGAGTTGGCGAGGAACACGAGGTTGACGACGACCGGCGCGACGAAGAAGGCGACGATGGCGATCGGCACGTTGAGCAGCAGGGCCCCGAAGGCGACGCCCATGAGCACGCTCTGGGTCTGCAGCGACGCCAGGTTGGTCAGCAGCGCGGCGGTGATGCCGATCTCGACGCTGCCGCCGGCCAGGCTCATCGACGCCACGTGCCCGAGCACGGCCAGCAGGATCGTCACGGCGAGCACGGCCAGGCCCAGCAGCACCGCGGCGGCGGCCTTCGCCGACACGACCCGCAGGCGGCGCGGCTCCTGGCTGAACGTGATGAGCGCGGTGCGCTGGCTCCACTCGTTGGCGGCGGTCATGATGCCGAGCACCGGCAGCAGGATGGCCTGCGGGGTGCTCGCCGCCATGAGCAGCGGGATGAGCCCGGCGCCGGACTCGCGGGTGACCCACATCGTCGCGCCCATGGCGACCGCGGTGAACAGCACGATCGCGCCGAGCACCCCGCGCCCGCCGCGGGTGTCGACGAGCTTGCGCAGCTCGACCCGCAGGAGGCGGGTGAACGGCACCGCGCCGACCTGCGCGAGCTCGGGGTGGAAGTCGGTGGCGGTCGGGTCGGCGGCCGGGTCGGTGCCCGGTGTGACGTCGGTGGGCTGGGTCATCGTGGTCATGGTGGTCCCCTGGGTGTGCTGGCGGGTCTGGAGGCTCTGGTCGGTCTGTTCGGTGAGGGCGGTGCTCATGCCGCGCCCCGCTCGGAGTGGAGGCGGTCGCGGGCGTCGTCGGCGGTGAGCTGCAGGAACATCTCCTCCAGCCCGCCGGAGCCGGCGGCGCGGACGTCGGTGAGCAGCAGTTGGGCTCCGGCGGCGAGCTGCGCGACCTGCCCGGCGGTGGCGGCGACGACGAAGCCGCCCTCGGCGCGCGGGGTGGGCGCCCAGCCGGCGGCGTCGAGCGCGGCGGCGAGGCGGTCGCGGTCCGGGGAGTCGACGATCGTGCCGCCGACGGCGAGCAGGTCCTCCTTCGTGCCCTGCGCGACGATGCGGCCGCGGCCGATCATCACGAGGTCCTGCGCGATCTGCTCGACCTCGTGCAGCAGGTGCGAGCTGAGCAGCACCGTGCCGCCGGCGGCCGCGTACTCGCGCAGCAGGCCGCGCATCCACCGGATGCCGGCGGGGTCGAGGCCGTTGGCGGGCTCGTCGAGGATGAGCACCTGCGGGTCGCCGATGAGCGCGCCGGCCAGACCGAGGCGCTGGCGCATGCCGAGGGAGTAGTTGCCGACGCGGCGGCCCGCCTCCGTGTTCGTCAGACCGACCCGCTGGAGGGCGACGTCGACGTCGGCGCGGCCCCGGCCGGCCATCATCGCGGCGAGGGTGAGCACCTCGCGGCCGGTGCGTCCGGGGTGCTGCGCGGTGGCGTCGAGCATGACGCCGACGTGCCGGGCGGGGGTGGGCAGGTCGCGGTACGGGCGGCCGAGCAGCAGCGCCCGCCCCGACGTCGGGGCCGTGAGGCCGACCATCATCCGCATCGCCGTCGACTTGCCCGCGCCGTTGGGGCCGAGAAAGCCGGTGACGCGGCCCGGGCGGGCGGTGAACGTGATGTCGTCGACGGCGGTGAAGGTGCCGTAGCGCTTGGTGAGGTGCTCGATCTGGATCATGGCTTCAGCCTCGCCGCGGGAGCCGGGCCGGCACATCGCCCAGCAGGCCGGCCCGACGATGACCTTGGTCTGCGTGTGTCGCGCCGACCCCCTACCAAAGGCGGAGGCCGACCCGCCGCCGGTCGGTGGGGCGCGGACCGGCCGGCACCTAGGGTTGATCGGTATGGCCTCCGCCTCCACCCCCGCCGACGACGGCTTGCGCGCGCGGCTCGAACGCCCCTGGCTGGTGCGCCCGCCGGGTGAGGGCCCGCGCGGCCATGACAGCGGCGAGACCCGTGACGACCTCGACCGGTTGCCGGTCTGGGGGCACGCGTGGCGGCTGGCGGTCGTGTGGGTGGCCGGCCTGCTCATGTGGACCTTCGCCGCGAGCTTCGCCGCGCAGGCCTGGGGGCCCAGTCAGACGCCACCGCACGAGGCCGCCCCGGCGCTGCTGTTCGTCGACTTCGTGCTGGGCCAGGTCGCCGTCGTTGCGGTGGCCTTCCGGCGCCGCCGGCCGCTGGCCGTCGCCCTGTTCACCGCGGCCCTGTGCGTCGTGTCGATGTCGTCGGCGCCCGCCTCGCTGCTGGCGCTGACGTCGCTGGCGACCCGGCGGCATCTGCCCTCGATCCTGCTGGTCACGGGCGTCAAGATCGTCGCGGACCTGTTCGGCGAGGCGGTGATGACCCCGATCCTGGGCATGCGCGACCCCTCGACCGGCACGGGTCTGCTCGTCGAGCTGTCGCTGAGCCTGGGGTTCATCGTGCTCATCTACGTCGTGTGCATCCTGCTCGGCTGGAACGTCGGATCGCGGCGCGAGCTCGTCCGCAGCTGGCGCACCCAGGCGCGCACCGCCACCAGCGAGCAGGCGGCGCGGGTCGCGCAGGCGCGCCTGGCCGAGCGGGCCCGGATCGCCCGGGAGATGCACGACGTGCTCGCCCACCGGCTCTCGCTCGTCGCGATGCACGCCGGGGTGCTCGCGCACCGCACCGACCTCCCGGAGGCCGACCGCCGGGCCGCCGCCGAGATCGTGCGGGCGGGCGCGCATCAGGCCCTCGAGGAGCTGCGGGAGGTGCTCGGCGTGCTGCGCGAGGACGAGGCGACCGGCTCCGGGCAGCAGCCGGTGGAGGCGCCGCAGCCGGGGCTGTCGGCGATCCCCTCGCTCGTCGCGGAGGTGACGAGCAGCGGGCAGCCGGTGCGGCTCGAGGCCGACCCCGCGCTGTGGGCGCGCTCGGTGAGCCTGCCGGCGAGCACCGGACGCCACGCCTACCGGGTCGTGCAGGAGGCGCTGACGAACGCCCGCAAGCACGCCCCGGGCGCCGACGCGACGGTGGCGATCGCCGGTGGGCCCGGGCACGGGCTCACGCTGACCCTCACCAATCCCCTGGTGTCTCAACCGGACACGCTGCCCTCCGGGGGTCGCGGCCTGACCGGGATGGCCGAGCGCGTGCAACTCGCGGGCGGCCGTTTCGACGCCGCTGCCCGCGGCGCGCGGTTCGTCGTGGAAGTGTGGCTGCCGTGGCCCAAGGACCCCCGCCCCGGTGCCGACCGCACCCCTCAGGTCGAGCCCGCCGCTCCGGGAGGCGGCGATGACTGAGCGCCCACGGGTCGTGCTCGTCGACGACGATCCGCTCGTGCGGGCGGGGCTGCGGATGATGCTCGGCGGCCCCGACGGCGTCGAGGTGGTCGCCGAGGGCGACGACGGCGACCA
>JBDIAM010000175.1:0-7269 GCA_039812445.1 Piscicoccus intestinalis
TCGGCCTCCACCGAGAAGATGACGGCCGTGTGCAGGGAGTTCCTGCAGGCGGCGGTCGCGGGGAACACCGCGACGATGAAGCGACTCGCCCCAGCAGCCGCGGTGACGGAGGTGACGAACTACGGGCCCTACTCCAGCGCGGGACGCTGCTCCGTCGACGCGGGTGTGGAGCCGAGTGCTGAGGTCGTGCTGGGCCCCCGGCAGGAGGGGGCGTACGGCATCATCTTCAAGCTGACCTTCGAGGTCGACTCGGCCGGCGACGCCCGGATCCGATCGGCGACGTTCGCCGGCGACGCGGGCTGAAGCGGACCGCCAGCGGGGCCTCAGAGGGCGTCGTACTCCTCGTCGCCGACGGGCTCCAGCCACTCGTTGGAGGCGCCGTCGCGCGGCACCATGACCGCGATGTGGGAGAACCAGCTGTCCTTGGCGGCGCCGTGCCAGTGCTTGACGCCTTCGGGCACGAGCACGGTCGTGCCCGGCGTCAGCGGTCGCGCGGGCTCGCCGTCGGCCTGGTACCAGCCGACCCCCGCCGTGCACAGCAGCAGCTGCTGCGCCCCGTGGTGGATGTGCCAGTTGTTACGGCAGCCCGGCTCGAACGTGACGTTGTTGGCGGTCGCGTCGCCGCTGGCCAGCGGCGCGAGGTAGCTCTGGCCGACGAAGTACTGCGCCAACGCGTCGTTGGGCTCGCCCTGCGGGAACATCTGCTCGAAGTCGCTCATGCGCGCATTCTTCATCGGGTGCCGCGCAGCCGCCAGGCACTCGCAGGGCGCCCTTGTCGGCGTCGGGGTGCGGCACCCGGCGAGCCCGCGTGCGACGATGCCGCCGTGTCGCTCACACCCAGGCCGGCTGCCCCGGCGATGCTCCGGCTCACGACCACGCTGCCGCGCGCCGAGCGCCGCCGCCTCAGGCACCCCGCGGAGATCCCGTGGCTGGTGGCCGCCGTCATCATCACCGTGCTGGTGGCCGCGGCGATGATCTCGCTGTTGTTCTCCGACGTCGAGCTGCCGCCGGACGTGCAGCAGGTCGCCGTGCTCATCATGAGTGCCCCGGTGCTCTTCGTGCTCGTGCGCGCCTACCTGTACGCCCAACAGCGGGCGAGCGGAATCCGACTCTCGCCGACCCAGTTTCCCGACGCCTACCGCATGCTCGTCGAGGCCGCGGCCGCCGCGGGACTGCGGCGGGTGCCGGACGCGTACGTCGTCTCGGGGTCGGGCGTCATCAACGCCTTCGCCGCGGGGCACGGGCACCGGCGGTTCGTCGTCATCAACTCGGACATGTTCGAGGTCGGTGGGCACCTGCGCAGCCCGGACGCCCTGCGGTTCGTCATCGCCCACGAGGTGGGGCACCTGGCCGCCGGTCACGTCGCGTACTGGCGCATCGTGGGAACCTTCATCTTCCGCAACATCCCGGTGCTGGGCGCGGCTCTCTCCCGCGCGCAGGAGTACACGGCCGACAACTACGGGTACGCCCACGCCCCGCAGGGGGCGCCGGCGGCGATCGCGACGCTGGCTGCCGGCAAGTACCTCAACGCGGAGGTGCTGCCCGACGAGTACGCCGACCGCGCGGTCGTCGACCGGAGCCTGTTCATCGTCGCCGTCAATCTCGTCGCCTCGCACCCGATCCTCACCTGGCGCTCCCACGCCCTGCGGCACCGCGACCACCCGGGCGCCATGTTCGTCCGCCCGGCGTTCGGCGTGTTGGCGGCGCCGAGCCTGCCGCCGGCCGCCAGCCGCACGAGCCGCTGGGCCGACCCCGCCACCGCGTTGGAGTTCCTCGACGCGCACCCCCAGCCCGGGCACGACGAGTTCGGCGGGGTGCAGGTGCGGCATCGCACGCAGGCCGCTCGCCCGACTCCGGTGCTCGACGGCACCGCGCGCGATGCCCTGGGCGCGGGGCGGGCCGAGGGGTCGGCCGGCGAGGTGGCCTCCCGGCCGTAGGACCGGCGCACCCGAGTCCGTCACCGGACCGGCCGGGATCGGGTGTGAGGTACTGTTCGCCGGGTCACCGCGAGGGAGGGACAGCGATGAGCATCGCATTCTTGCTGACGACGCTGGTCGTCGTGGCCACGCCGGGCACCGGAGCCGTGTACTCGATCGCCGCAGGGCTGTCGCGTGGCATGAAGGCGGGAGTCGTCGCCGCGTTCGGCTGCACCCTCGGAGTGGTTCCGCACATGGTCGCGGCGATCACCGGTCTGGCCGCCATCCTCAACGCGAGCGCGATGGCGTTCCAGACGATGAAGTGGCTCGGCGTGATCTACCTGCTCTACCTCGCGTGGCAGACCCTGCGTGACACCTCTGCCCTTGACGTCGAGCCGGCCGACGCCACCGTCTCCTGGTGGCGGGTGATCCGCACCGCCGTGCTCATCAACCTGCTCAACCCCAAGCTGACGATCTTCTTCTTCGCGTTCCTGCCGCAGTTCGTGCCCGCCGGAGAAGCGGGCGGCGCGTGGCACATGTCGTGGCTGAGCCTGGTGTTCATGGCAGTGACGTTCGTCGTGTTCGCGCTCTACGGCGCCTTCGCGGCAGTGATGCGTAACCGGGTCATCACGCGTCCGAGGGTGATGGCGTGGATGCGCCGCACGTTCGCCGGAACCTACGTGTTGCTCGCGGCGCGGCTGGCCGTGCAGGAGCGGTGACCTCGCCGCTCAGCGGACGTCATATGCCACGTGCACGACACCGTTGTCGAACCGGTGGTGTTCGACCAGGCGCAGGTCGAGCCGCAGGTCGGCCGGGAGCCAGGGCGTGCCGGCTCCGATGACGATGGGGTGGATGTAGAACTCGATGGCCTCGACGAGGCCCGCGCGCAGGGCATGGGCGGCCAGCGTGGGCCCGCCGATCGTCACGTCGCCCTCGGCCTGCTCGATCAGGTGCCGGACCGTCGGGATGTCGAAGGTGCGCTCCAACCGGGTGCGGGCCGTCTCCACCGTCGGCAGGGTCGTGGAGAAGACGACCTTGTCGCGGGCGCGCCAGGTCTGCCCGTACTCGCGCTCGGCGGAGCTGGCGTCGGCGTCGAGCCCGTAGGTCTCCCAGACCTTCATGACCTCGTAGACGCGGCGGCCGTACAGCTCGAGCGTCGCGCGCCGGTCGCGCTCGTTGAGGTAGGCGTGCACCTGTTCGCTCGGGGCGCTCCAGCCGAAGTCGCCGTCGGCGTCGTTGATGAATCCGTCGAGGGATCCGATGCCGGAGTAGATCAAGCGGCCCATCGCGGCTCCTGTCGTGTCGTCGGTGTTCGACGGTATCGACCAGCGCGAGGGAGCGGATTCATCGGTGCGCGCTACTGCTGCGGTGAGTCGGGAGCGGCAATCCCGAGAGGGCGAAACCTATCGACCGTCATAGTATGCGGAGATGTACATCTGAGCGGTTTTCGCTATGATTTCGCCATGCCAGAGATGACGGTGAGCAACGCTCGTGCCCGATTGGCAGATGTGGTCGACGCAGCGCGTGTCGACCACGATCCCGTCTATCTCACGCGGCGAGGACAGCGCGTGGCGGCGGTGATTGATGCCGACGACCTCGACCGGCTCATCTCAGCCGCGGAGGACCTCGCGGACATCACAGCGGCACGGTCGGCGCGGGACGAGATCGCTCACGGCGAGGTGCCCATCCCGTGGGACCAGGTCAAGGCCGACCTTGGCCTGACATGACCTATCGCATCGACCTTGCCCCTGCCGCAGTTCGACACCTCCGAAAGCTCGATCACACGGCGAGACGGCGAGTGCAGGCCGCGATCGAGCTACTCAGTGTCGAACCGCGCCCTAACGGTGCAAGGAGACTGGTTGGCGGCGAGGGTGAGTGGAGGGTGCGCACGGGGAACTACCGGATCGTGTACGAGATCCACGACAGCAAACTCCTCGTGCTTGTCATCGCAATCGGGCACCGCAGAGACATCTACGAACGACGCTGAAGCACCCTAGCCCTGTCGCGACGCGCCTAACCTGCGGCATCTCTCGACAGCAGTGCCGCTGCGGCTGCCGTGGCGGCGAGGCTGGCCCATGCCGACAGCGCGATCCCCGCTACCACCGGAGGCAGTGCGGTCACCTCGTAAGCCGGGGTGCCCAACAGGCTCAGTGCGAGCTGGTCGGGCAGGAGGCGCAGGCCGGCGTGCCACTGCAGAAACCCCAGCCCCATGAGGATCAGGATCAGCACGAGGAACATCGGGGCGCGACCCGATCGATAGTCGTCTCCTGCCGCGTATGTCGCAATGACTAGAAATGGATATACGAGGCTGAACATCACCGTCGGGAAGGCCGACCACGGGGTCACCCCACCTCCGGGCCCGAAGCCGCATGGGTACCTGCCGCTCAACCTGCGTCATGCTCGGACTGCAGCGCGACGACACGGCGGGCGCGACCCCGGGGCTACTGATCGGGGCTACCGATCGCGGCGAGCGCACCGGCGGCTGTGCCACGATCACGTGGTGAACCTCGACGACTACCTCGCTCACGTCAACCGCGGCGAGCTGATCCCGGCCGGCTCCGACCTGCACGAGTTCATGCACGGGGCCTCGCAGGAGGCCTTCCGCATCACCGCCCGGATCAACACCGGCTACCAGGACGCCGCCCAGGTGCGGGCCCTGGTCTCCGAACTCACCGGCGAGCAGCTCGACGAGACGACGACGATCTTTCCGCCGATCTACAGCGAGTTCGGCAAGAACCTGCACATCGGCAAGGGCGTCTTCATCAACCTTGGCTGCCGCTTCCAGGACGCCGGGGGCATCACGATCGGCGACGGCTGCCTCATCGGCCACAACGCGACGTTCACCACCCTCAACCACAGCCTCGACCCCGCCCGCCGCGCCGACATGACCCCGGCGCCGATCGTGCTCGGCCGCGACGTGTGGCTCGGCGCGAGCGTAACGATCACCCCCGGCGTGACCATCGGCGACCGCGCGATCATCGGGGCCGGCTCGGTCGTCACCAAGGACGTGCCGGCCAACGCGATCGTCGCCGGGGTGCCCGCGCGGCTCATCCGCTACAACGACACCTCCTCGCGCCGGCCCGACGACGGGCCTGACGCCTGAAGCCGTCGGCTGGGGCATGGGTGCCGCCCGACGATTCGCCATTTCGACTATCCCGATGTGGCCTCCTCGGGCACCAGATTGCGAAGTCGAAGGTCACGAGCCTGCTGCCCGACCGCGGGTCTCGACGAGATCGTCGAAACGGTGAAACGATCGCGAGCACCGGCCGGGCCGGGTGCCGAAAGCGCCTGTCGAGATGCTCCCTAACACGAGTGAGGAGGAGTCGTGCACGTCCTCATGAGCGCGATGCCGTTCGGCGGGCACCAGCCGCCGATGCGAGGCATCGCCGCCGAACTCGTCCGCCGCGGACACCGCGTGACGTACTACACCGGCGCGAAGTACCGCGACGGCGCCGAACGCGTCGGCGCGACGTGGCTGCCGTGGCGCCAGGCAACGGATTTCGACGACAACAACCTCGCGGCCGCGTTCCCGACGATGCGCCGCGGGCGCGGGCTCGGCGCGGTTCTCGACAGCTTCGGGCAGTTGTTCTTCGGCACCGGTCCCGAACAGTTGGCCGACGTGAGTCGCCTCCACGACGACGACCCGATCGACCTGGTCATCTCCGAGGACACCTGCGTGGCGGGCTCCTTCCTGCACGACGCCCGAGCCGTGCCGTGGGTCGGGGTCGCGCTCGGGCTCGTCGGGTTGAGCAGCCGCCACCAGCCACCCGCGGGGTTTCCGCTGTCGCCGGGCCGCGGGCGCTGGGGCCGAGGCCGCGACGCCGCCCTGCGGGCCACGGCCGACGTGACCTTCAACCGGTGGATGCTGCGGCGCCTCAACGAGGCTCGCGCCAGAGCCGGTCTGGCACCGACCACGACGCTGGACTCGCTGTACTCCCGGCGCCTGCACCTGTGCCAGGGCGTCGCCGGCCTGGACTACCCGCGCCCCGACGCCCCAGAGTTCCTGCAGTACATCGGTGACGCCGCCGTCGGCACCCGAACCGGCGCCGAGCCGGAGTGGTTCGCCGACCTCGACCCCACCCGTCCGCTCGTGCACGTCACCGCCGGAACCCTCGACACGACCAGCACCCTCGTCGAGCGCACGGTCACGGCGCTGGCCGGCACCCCCGCCCAGGTGGTCGCCGGCGGCGATCCCGCGCTCGTGCCGCCCGCCGCGAACGTCATCGCCCCCGGCTGGGTGCCGCACGACCTGCTGCTGCCGCGCACCTCGGTCGTCGTCACCAACGGCGGCTTCGGCGCCGTGCTCGCCTCACTCTCCCACGGGGTCCCGCTGGTCGTCGCCCCGGGCGGGGAGGACAAGCCGATGGTCGCGAGGCGCGTCGCCCACGCCGGGGCCGGCCTCGACCTGCGCCGCGCCGAGCCGTCTCCCGCGCGGATCCGGGCCGCCGTCGAAGCCTGCCTCGGCGACAGCGAGTACCGCCGCGCGGCACGGTCCCTCGCCGACGAGTTCGCCGTGGCCGGTGGCGCCGCCCGGGGCGCGGACCTCATCGAGGCGAGCATGCGGGCATGAGCCGTACCGACGCCGGGATCGTGCGCGCCTTATTGGCCGAACAGCACCCCGACCTCGCTCGGTTGCCGATCCGTCATGTCGCACGCGGTTGGGACAACGACCTCTTCCGGCTCGGTGACGACCTGGCGGTGCGGTTGCCGCACCGCGCGCAGGCCGCGCCGCTGCTGGCTCACGAGTTGGCGTGGCTGCCCCGGCTCGCTCCGCGTCTGCCGCTGCCCGTGCCGGTCCCGCTTCGGGCAGGCCAGCCGGGAGTCGGTCACCCGTGGCCGTGGTCCGTCGTGCCGTGGCTACCCGGGCGCAGCGCGCTCCTCGACCCGCCGATCGACCTGGCCGATGCCGCCACCACTCTCGGCCGCTTCTTCCGGGCCATGCATGTGCCGGCCCCCGCCGATGCTCCGCCGAACCCCGTGCGGGGCACGCCGCTTCGCGCCCGACTCCCGCTGCTCGAGGATCGCCTGGCCCACCTGGAGGTCGAGGGAACCGACCTGCCGACGGCCCGGATCCGACGCCTCGTCGCCGCCTACGCGCAGGAGCCGGAGTGGCCCGGCCCGCCGGTCTGGGTGCACGGCGACCCGCACGCCCACAACATGCTCGTCGACCGCGGACGGCTCAGCGCCGTCGTCGATTTCGGCGACATCACCGCCGGCGACCCCGCCTCCGACCTCGGGGCGCTGCACTCCCTGCTACCGGCCGAGTCGTTGCCGGGTTTCGCCGCCGCGTATGGCGTTCCGCTGGACGACCCGCTGTGGCGACGGGCCGCCGGCTGGGCGGTCTGCCTCGGGG
>JBDIAM010000176.1:0-7261 GCA_039812445.1 Piscicoccus intestinalis
GGCGGGCGTGCCAGGCTGGCCGTCATGACCGCGCCGATCGCCTTGTCCCCGCCGCGTCCGTGGATCGAGTCGCCCGCCCATCTCGCCTGGCTCGACGACGGCATCCGCCGTCTCATGCGCTTCGGAGTCGGCTGCACGCTGCCCGGAGGCGGCTTCGCCTGGCTCGACGCCGACGGCTACCCGATGCCCGACCGCACGCCGCAGCTCTTCCTCACCGCCCGCATGGCGCACGTCGCGTCGGTGACGACCAACCTCGGCATCCCCGGCAGCGGGCCGCTGCTCGACCACGCGATCAGCTCGCTCAACGGGCTGTTCGCCGACGACGAGCACGGCGGCTGGTTCAGCGACCCGGCCCAGCCCGACGCCCGCAAGGCCACCTACGACCACGTGCACGTCGGCCTCGGCGCCGCCTCCGCCGTGGCCGCGGGGCACCCCGACGCCCCCGCCCTGCTCGAGCGCGTCATCCACCTCATCGACACCCACCTGTGGGACGAGGACGCGCAGGCGCTGCGGGAGTCGTTCACGCGCGACTGGTCCGACTCCGAGGCCTACCGCGGCGCGAACGCGAACATGCACGGGCTCGAGTCGTTTCTCGCGATCGGCGACGTCACCGGCGACCCGCGCTGGCACGAGCGCGGGGCCGCGATCGCCCGGCGGATCGTGCGCGACGCCGCGCCGGAGCACAACTGGCTCCTGCCGGAGCACTACGACGAGAACTGGCGGCAGCTGCCGAACTACAACGCCGACGAGCCCGACCACCCGTTCCGCCCGTTCGGCGCGACCTACGGGCACTCCCTGGAGTGGGCGCGACTTCTCCTGGCGCTCAACGCCTCTCCCGCCGGCGTCAACGAGGACTGGCTCGTCGACGCCGCCGCCAATCTCACGCGCACCGCGCTCGAGGGCGGCTGGGCCGCCGACGGCAAGGACGGACTGGTCTACACCGTCGACTGGGACGGCGCCCCCGTCTCCCGGCTGCGCCTGCACTGGCCGATCTGCGAAGGCATCCAGGCCTGCGCCGCCCTCGTGCGCACCACCGGCGACCCCGCCTGGGAGCACTGGTACCGCCGGCTGTGGGACCACGCGGCGACCTACTTCATCGACATCAAGGGCACGTGGATCAACGAACTCGACGACGACCTGCAGGAGTCGGGCACGGTGTGGCCCGGCCGCGCCGACTTCTACCACTGCCTCGGCGCCCTCGCGGTGCCCGCCGTGCCGCTGACTCCGTTCGTCACCCTGGCCGCCGCCGCTCGCCCGTCCCGCATCAACCCGCCGGCCTAACTCCCCTCACCGCCGAAGGCTGCCCTTTCGGTCGAGGGCTCGTACTGTGGCAGGAGCCCTCGGCCGAAAGGGCAGCCTTCGGCCAAGTGGGGGTACTGAACTGGAGGAGGCAACGATGCCCGCAGCCGACGAGAGAGTCGTCGAATCGCCCACGATCGCGATCGTCGGAGGCGGTCCGGCCGGACTCATGCTCAGCCACCTGCTCGCGCGCCGCGGCATCGAATCGATCGTGCTCGATCACCGCAGCCGCACCGAGATCGAGCACACCCACCGCGCCGGCATCCTCGAGGCCGACAGCGTGCGCCTCCTGGTCGACACCGGCGTCAGCGACCGGGTGCTGCGCGACGGCGACGAGCACGAGGGCATCGACCTGCGATTCTCCGGCCGCAGCCACCGCATCCACTTCAAGGAGCTCGTCGGGGAGTCGGTGTGGCTCTACCCGCAGACCGACGTCTTCATCGACCTGGCCGACGCCCGCGCCCGCGACGGCGGCGACGTGCGCTTCGGCATCACCGACGCGAGCGTGCACGGCGTCGAGACCGACTCCCCGGTCGTGCGGTTCACCGACGCCGACGGCACCCCGGGCGAGCTGCGGCCGCGCCTGGTCGTCGGCGCCGACGGCTCGCGCAGCATCTGCCGCCGCCTCGTGCCGGAGGAGCACCGGCGCGCGTGCTTCCACGAGTACCCGTTCGCGTGGTTCGGGATCCTCGCGCAGATCCCGCGGGTGGCCCCCGAACTCATCTACTGCCGCTCCGAGCGCGGGTTCGCGCTCATCAGCCAGCGAACCCCGACGATCCAGCGGATGTACCTGCAGTGCGAGCCGGGCATGGCGCCCGACGCCTGGAGCGACGAGCAGATCTGGGAGGAGTTCGCGGCGCGCCTGGCCGGCGAGGACGACCTGACGTTGCCGACCGGCCCGATCATCGACCGCGCCGTGCTCGGGTTCCGCAGCTTCGTGCAGGAGCCGATGCACTACGGGCGGCTCGTGCTCGCCGGAGACGCCGCGCACACCGTGCCGCCGACCGGCGCGAAGGGCCTCAACCTGGCGCTGGCCGACGTGTCGGTGCTCGTGGGCTGCATCGAGGACTGGCTCGGGTCGGGCTCCGACGACGCGCTCGCCGCGTACACGCCCACGGCGCTGCAGCGGGTGTGGCGGGCCCAGAACTTCTCCTACTGGATGACTCAACTGCTTCACACAACCTCCGGCCGATCCGACGGCGCCGTCGGCGATTTCGCAGCCATGCGCCAGCTCGGCGAGCTCGACACGGTGGTCTCCTCGCGGGCCGGGCGCACGTATCTCGCGGAGTGCTACACGGGCTGGCCGCAACGGTAGCCACCACCGCTTGTAGCAACTCAATGTGCCAAGCGACTCCACGCAGGTAGACGACGCAACGGCCGATGATGTGGTCGTGAAAGCTCGCGTCGGCGTATATTTCATCGCGTGATGAATGTGCGTGCGTCGTGACCGGGCCCACGCCGGCCGCGAACGCCCCCCGCAGCCGGGGTCCCCGCGGTGGGGGTTCGGACACCCGTGGTGACATCCTCGCCGCGGCGCGCGCGGCCTTCGCCGACCGCGGGTACACCGCCGCGTCGCTGCGCGGCATCGCCCGCGAGGCGGGCGTCGACCCGGCGCTGCTGCACCACTACTTCGACGGCAAGGTCGATCTCTACTGGCAGGCGGTCATGGCTCCGCTGGCCTCGCGGGAGACGGCCCGCCCCGATCCCCCGACGATCCTCGCCGACATTCTCGCCGGGCCGCGCGAGGAGCTCGGCCGGAGGTGGGCCGCCGCGTTCCTGCGCGTCTGGGACGCCCCGGACGGTCCCGAGCACTTTCGCGCGCTCGTGCACGGGCTGACCTCCTCCGAGGAGGGTCTGCGGATGATCCGGGAGTTCCTCATGCAGGAGGTCTTCCTCCCCCTCGTGAGGGGCCTGCGCGTCGACCATCCCGAGCTGCGCGCGCAGCTGGCCGCGACCCAGCTCATCGGCCTCGGCATGGGCCGCTACGTCGGCCGTCTGCCCGAGCTGCGCGAACTCCCGGCGGACGCGCTCGCGGTCGCCGTCGGCGACTCGATCCAGCACCACCTGTTCGACCCGCTCCCGCCCGGTCTCTTGCCGACACCGCCTCCGGAGGCGTAGATTTCATCATGTGATGAAACACGGTGGTGATGATAGCCGTGGAATCCGCGCGCCCCGTCACTCCCGCACGACCCCGCCCCGCGGGCTGGGCAGCCTGCTCGCGCTGACGCTCGTCGGCGTCCCCACCGTCGCGGCGCTCGCCGGGTGCGCCGACCCCGGCGACGCCCTGCGGCTGTCCGGCAGCGTCGACGACCCCACCGTCACCGTGCAGGCACCCGCCCTGGCGGCCCCGACCGTCGACCTCGACGCCGGTTTCGCACCCGCGGGTGCACCACCCCTATCGACCGCCACCCCCGGCTCGACAAGCAGTTCTGCCGCGAATTCGGCTGCGAATCGGTCGAACTCGAGCCCCACCGCCAACCCGACCGCCAACTCGACGGCCGGCCCGACCCAGCCCGCGGCCGGAACCCCGGCCACCGCGTCGCGCACCCTGCCCTACGCGCGGGTCGCCGAGGTCGCGGTGCGCGAGGGCGCGAGCGTGCGGGCCGGGGAGGTCGTCGCCCGCTTCGATGCGGCGGCGCTCTCCGCCGCGGCGAGCGCCGCCACGGCCGACGTGGCCGTCGCCCGCGCCCAGGTCGGCGTGTTCGACGACCGCATCGAGAGCACCCGCACCACCGAGTCCGACCTGCGTACCCGCCGCGCGGAGGTGACCTCGACGATCGAGACGTTGACCGCCGACCGCGACCGGCTGCTCACCCAGCAGGCGCAGGCCCAGTCGGCGCTGACCCGCGTCGAGGCGGGGCTGAGCGAGCTCGACAGCGGCGTGACCAGGGTCGAGACGGGGCTGCGTCAGGCCCGGGTCACCGCCGCCACGCTGCGCCAGCGGGCCCGGCAACTCGACGCGTCCGCCCGCCAGCTGCGGGGTGTGCGCGCGCAGGCGCAGGCCGAGCGCGACCGACTCGCGGCCCTGCTGGCGCAGCAGCCGCCCGACGGCACGCCCTCACCGGCGCAGCTGCGAGCGCGCATCGCCCGCCTCGACGCGCGCATCGCGCAGCTGAACACCCAGCTCACGCGGCTCGCGGACGCCCGCCGACAGGTCGCCGAGGGGCGGCGCCAGGCGGCCCAGGCGGTGACCCGGCTCACCGCCACCCGCACCCAGCTGCTCGACCGGCGCACGCAGGCGCGGGCGGCCCGTGACCGGCTCACGACCGGCCTGACCCGGATGGCCGACGGGCTGACTCGCATCGAGACCGGGCTGAGCACCGCCACCGAGGCGTTGGGCACGATCGACACGGCCATCACCCGGGTCGTCGAGGCCCGCGCCCGCCTGACCGGAGCCCGCCGCGTCGCCAACGCGCGGATCGCCGGCCTCGTCACCACCCAGAAGCGCGCCGCCCTCGACGCCGCGCGGGCCGTGCTGCGCGCCCCCGAGGACGGGGTCGTCGTCGCCGCGGCGACCCTCGGTGCGATGCTCGCGCCGGGCGCACCGGTCGTCACGATCCGGCCGCGCCAGCCGCAGACCGTGACGACGTGGGTGAGTCCCGAGCAGCTGCCGCGGCTGTGCGTCGGCGACACCGCCTCCCTGCGCGGCGACTGGATGACCGCCGACCGCACCGGGCAGGTCGTGCGCATCGACCCCACCGCGACTTACCCGCCCTCGTCGCTGGCCACCGACGAGGTGCACCTCATCCGCGCCTTCCGCGTCACCGTGCAGGTCGACGCCGACCCCGGAGCCGGGGCCACCGCTCCCGCCGACGACTCCAGCACCCCCGGCAGCGCCGCCCGCCCGACCCCGACCGGCACCCAGAGCCCGACCACGAACCCGACACCAAGCTCGACCACGAGCCCGACCGGGAGCCCGACCACGAGCCCGACCACGAGCGCGACCACGAGCGCGACACCGAATCCGAGCCCCAGCCGCGGGCCCGGCGCGAGCGTCACCCCGGCTGCGGCGCGCGTCGCGCCGACCACCGCGCCCGCCCCGAGCGCGAGCCCCCAAACTTCCCCCGAAAACGGCGAATCGCCTTCTCCCACCGGCGCGTCGGGCTCCGCCTTGGCCCCTGGCGCGCCGTTGGACGTCACGATCACCCCATGCCGCGCCGCCGACGCACCCCCTCAGGAGAGCCCATGACCCCCCGGCGCACCTCGACCGAGGGCGCGTCCCGCCGACGCGGCGCCCGCGCCGAGACGGACGCGCGGGCGCCCGAGGCGCGCGGCGAGACCGACGCCGCCCGCGGCACAAGCCTGCGGGAGAGGTTGCGGCGCCCGTCGCGCCGGGTCGTCGCGGCGATCGTCGTCGTGGCCCTGCTCGTGCTCGGCGCCCTGGCCTGGTGGTGGTACGCGGCGCGCTCGGGCGACGACGAGGCGCTCGTGGCGAGCGGTTCGCTGGAGGCCGCGTCGTACGACGTGGCGCCGGCGACGGCTGGGGTCGTCGCGCAGGTGCTCGTCGGCGAGGGCGACACCGTGCAGGAGGGCGAGCGGCTCGTGCTGCTCGACGGCCGCAGCTTCGCGTTGCAGGTCACCCAAGCCCAGCAGGGCGTCGCGGCCGCCACCGCGGCGGTGACGAGCGCGCAGGAGGCGCAACGCGATTCCGGCGGCAGCGCCGCTGACGTGACCGCCGCCCAGGCGCGGCTGAAGCAGGCGCAGGCCGCCGTCAACCTGGCCAAGGTGCAGCAGGGGTACGCGACGGTTCGGGCGCCGCACGCCGGGCAGGTGGTGACGCTGACGACGAACGCCGGCCAGACCGCCTCCCCGAACCGCACGGTGCTCACGCTCATCGACCCCGAGGACCTGTCCGCGCGGGTCTACGTGCCGGAGACGGCGATCGGGCGCGTCGCGGTGGGCTCGGTCGCCGACATCACGGCCGACAACGGCGCGTCGACCCCCGGCACCGTCAGCTTCGTCGCGTCGCAGGCGCAGTTCACGCCCAACAACGTGGCCACGCAGGACCAGCGCACGAAGCTCGTCTACGAGGTGCGGCTGCGGATCGACCCGGCGGCCGCCTCCTCCCTCAAGCCCGGCATGCCGGTGGACGTGACGTTCCGATGAGCGCATGTGTGGCGCGCGGCCTGACGAAGCGCTTCGGCGACACCCTCGCCGTCGACCGCGCGAGCATCGACGTGCCGCGCGGCGCCGTCTACGGGCTGCTCGGGCCGGACGGCGCCGGCAAGTCGACGCTCATCCGCATGCTCGTCACCGTGCTGCGCCCCGACGACGGCGACGCGCTGGTCTTCGGGGAGTCGGTGCGCTCGGCCCCGGCGCGGGTCACGCCCCGGATCGGGTACATGTCGCAGCAGTTCTCGATGTACCCCGACCTCACCGTCGCGCAGAACATCGACTTCTTCGCCACGATGCGCGGCGTGCCCCGCGCGCAGCGACGCGAGCGCGGCGCGCGGCTGCTGGAGAGCATGGCGCTCGCCGAGTTCGCCGAGCGCCAGGCCGGGCGCCTGTCGGGCGGCATGAAGCAGAAGCTCATGCTCGCGACGACGCTCATGCACTCCCCCGACCTGCTGCTGCTCGACGAGCCGACGACCGGCGTCGACCCGGTCTCGCGGCGCGAGTTCTGGCGGATCCTCGCGGACCTGCGCCGCGAGGGCACGACGGTGCTCGTCGCCACCCCGTACATGGACGAGGCGCAGCGGTGCACGGACATCGCGTTCATGGACGGCGGGCGCATCCGGCACGAGGGCACGCCCGCGCAGATCGCCGCCCTCGTGCCCGGCACGCTGCTCGAGGTGAGCGTGCCGGCGGGCGAGCGGCGGGCCGCGCGGAACGCCCTCGCCGCGGTGCCGCGGATCGCGGGCGCGCACCTGCACGGGGCGGTCGTGCGCGCGCTGGCCCGCGCCGACGAGCCCGCCGCGGCCGAGCGCGACGTGCGCGAGACCCTCGCCGGCGCCGGGCTGCG
>JBDIAM010000177.1:0-7258 GCA_039812445.1 Piscicoccus intestinalis
GAAACCATCGCAATCCTGGCGGATGCGGAGGCGGTCCGACAGCTGGCCGAATCTGACGCTGAACTCGCCCGCGGCGAGGGCGAGTCCGAGCAAACCCTGGCCGAGGCGATGAGGCGGCGCCGGGGCGCCAGGTGACCCAGCGGTACGAACTCGTCATCTCGCCGACCGCTCGGCGCCAACTCACTGAGCGCCTCCCTGAGTCCGTGGCCTTCGCGGCCTACGAGTTCATCGTCGGTCCGCTGCTCGACAACCCGCAGCGGGTCGGCAAGCGCCTGCGTCCGCCGATCGACGACCGGCAAAGCGCCCGGCGCGGGACCTACCGTGTGATCTATCGAATCGACACAACCAACCATCGAGTCACTGTCGTGGGCGTCGTGCACAGGTGGCGATGCCTACCGCTGAGAGCATCGACTCCGGCAGCGCAGCGCACCCGGCCCCTGCACCCGCGAACCGACGTGCCAGGGCGTTCGCCACCACGACCGGAGCCCGACACAGGCAGCCGCACCGGACCGCCGCAGCCGCTGCCTCGAAGCCGGGCGATGCTTATGCGCAGTGAGCACACCGACCCGAGCACGACGACAGGAGTTCCACCATGGCCGCTGACGGCAACTACGTCTTCGCGCTTCCCGACGGCGTCAGCCGCCGCCACGTCACCTACCGCACCCGCTACGGCATCGAGATATCCGCGGACCTCTACCTGCCCGCCGACGTCGACGAGTCCTCCATGCCTGGCCAGGCCGTTCTCGTCGGCTCCCCCTACGGTGCTGTGAAGGAGCAGGCCGCAGGCCTATGGGCCGCCCAGCTCGCCTCGCGCGGCACGATCGCGCTCTCCTACGACCAGTCCTTCAACGGCTACTCCGGCGGCGAACCGCGGCACGCCTCCTCGCCCGACGTCTTCGTCGAGGACGTCCACGCCGCCATCGACTACCTCGGCACTCGACCCTTCGTCGACCGCGAGCGCATCGGCGCCGTCGGCGTGTGCGCGTCCGGCGCCTTCGTTCTCACCGCCGCCCAGGTGGACCCGCGAATCAAGGCCGTCGTCACCGCCTCCGTCATCGACATCTCGGTGAACTACCGGCCGCTGTACGACGACGCCGACGCGCGCCGCGCCGTGCTCGCGGACCTTGCCGAGCAACGCTACCTCGACTTCGGCTCCCCGAGCCCGCGGATGGCCCCGCTCGGCTCCCCGCTCGGCGAGGACTCCACCAACCCGATGTACGAATTCGGCCAGTACTACTGGCGCGAAACGGGCCATCACCACAACGCGATCACGACCTTCACCCAGACCTCGGACCTCTCCTTCCTCAACTTCCCCGAGCTGGCCCACCCCGACTGGATCGACGCGCCCGCGCTCTTCCTCATCGGCGAGCAGGCGATGAGCCGCCCCCTGGGCGAGGGCATGGCGGCGCGTGTGCCGGACTCTGAGATCCGCTACGTGCCCGGCGCTGGCCATGTCGACCTCTACCACCGCCTGGATCTCATCCCCTTCGACGAGATTGCCGACTGGCTGACCACGCGCCTGCGCTGACCGCGGCTACGCTCACTAGCCCAGGCCGGGTCTCGTCCCGCGTCTCGGGGCGCGAGCGGCTCAGTCGGTCACCCGCACCGTGGTCCACACGCCCTGCTCGGTGCCCCAGCGGAAGGCGCCGGTGCGCAGGGCGTGGTCGCCGGGCTCCACCGGGTGCACGACGATGTCGCGGGCCCAGCCCGGCGCCACCCCGGAGACGGAGCCGGTCCACGGCCCGTTCGGCACCCACGGCGCCGCCTTCCAGGCGAGCCCGTGCAGGGTGAGGGTGTGCTGGCGGGGCTTGTCACCGGCTCCGACGAGACGTAGCCACAGGGTGTCGCCGGCCGCGGCGGTGACCAGCGGCAGGTCGGCGAGCGGTCCGGCCGGCGGCACGCCCCGGTGCACGAGCGCGGTGCGCAGGCTGACCGCCTTCTGCCCGCTGTCTTCGGGGTCGTCGCCGGGCACGACATCGGGCACCGGCAGGTCGGGGTGGCCGCCGACGAACAGGCGTAGCCCGTCCTGCACGAACGCGACGCCCTCCCGGGCGACGAGCGTGCCGTCCGCGAGCCGCAATTCGGCCTCCCGGCCGGTGAACCCGTCGGGCTCGCAGCTCGCGGAGCCGGGCCGGAACGGCCAGACGTCGCCGGGCTCGACGACGAGCGCGCCGACGAGGCCGTGGTGGCGGTGGTTGCGCACGTCGGCCATGTCCTGCAGGTGGCAGACGCTGCCCGGGCCGTCGGCGTGCGACGCCGGGGCGAGGGCCTCGTCGCAGTACCACCAGTACTCGGTCCAGTTCGGTGCGTCGTGGTCGTGCCCGCCACCGTCTCCGACCGTGTCGCCACGGTGCACGACCCGCCCGGCCGCCTCACCGGCGTGCCCGCCCGCCTCGTGATCCTCGCGGCCGCGGGCCGGCGCCACGGTGCCGTCGTGGTTGCGACCGACGTAGGCGCCGTCGTCGGAGTCGACGTCGAAGCTCACCAGGCCCGGGTGCAGCGACACCCGCGGACTCACCGTGCGCCGGTCGGGACGGCCGAACGCGTCGAGGTGTTCCAGCGGTAGCCGTGGCGGAGACGGTTCGACCCCGAACGGGAGCAGCCCTGCGTCGTAGCCGATCTCGTCGTCGGTGCCGCCGGTGTCGTCGCGCGCCTGGCCGAGCAGTTCGTTGACGAGGAACACCCGCACCCACTGGCCGCGCCGGGCCCGCAGCACGAGCGGCCCG
This sequence comes from Piscicoccus intestinalis, assembly GCA_039812445.1. Taxonomy (GTDB): domain Bacteria; phylum Actinomycetota; class Actinomycetes; order Actinomycetales; family Dermatophilaceae; genus Kineosphaera; species Kineosphaera intestinalis_A. Next base: position 2,727 of record JBDIAM010000177.1, read on the forward strand.
TCGGGCTCGGCGACCCGGGTCGGTCGCCAGGCACCGGTGCGCTTGGCCGCCGCGTGCTCGGCCTCGTCGTAGGCGGCGACGTGGAACTGCAGGCCCCACGGGTCGGTGAGATGCCGTCCGGCGTATTCGTGCTCGCGGCGCCGGGCCACGACGACGACGGTGCGCACCTCGTCGTCGCGGTATCGGCCGTCGGCGTCCTTGCGGGGCCGCGGCGGCACCGACCTGGCGGTGCGCATGCGTTCCAGCGCGCCGGCCGGGTCGTCGCTCAGGTCGGCGACCGGGTCGAGCGCGGCGAGGTTGTCCGGGCTGGGCCGCAGCACCCGCAGGTAGCCCCAGCAGCCGGTCCACAGGTCGTCCATCGCGCCGAAGTGCCACAGGTGGTCACCGACTCCGAGGGTGTCGCCGTGCGCGGCGAGGTCGAGGGTGAACGCCTCGGAGATGCCGATGGTCTGCTGGTTGACGAGCGCGGAGGCGGGGTTGCCCCAGTCCGCGCGCCACCGCAGCCCGTGCGCGGTGAAGGAGTGCTGCTCCTCGTGCGAGCCCTGGATGAGGCGGATCCGCACCCGCTCCCCCGGATAGGCCGCGATCACGGGGGTGTCCGGATCGCCGCGCACCCCACGCAGATTCGGCGCGCTGCGGGCCGCGGTGGAGAACCACAGCGAGGGGTCGTCGCCGCGGTGGGTCAGCGGCGCGCTGCGGTAGTTGACGGCCATGGAGCCGGGGTCGTCGTCGCCGGAGAGCCGGCCCGGCGGGTTGAGCGGGCGGCCGCCCCGGTCGAGCAGCGGCACGAAGTCGCCGACGCCGAGGCAGGCCTCGCGAAACGGCGGCACGCCGGAGGCGGGCGACGGCACGACGACCGCCTCGGGCTCGCTCCAGGCGACCCGACCCTGGTCGTCGGGGCGTTGCCACAGTGATCCGTGCGGTTGCGCGACGAGCGCGGCCCACAGGCCGTGCTTCTGCCGGTAGTTGGCGAGCAGGTGGTCGTGGAAGAAACACGGTCCGAACTCCTCGTCGACGACCCAGCGGTGCAGGCCGACGATCCGGGACAGGCCCTCGCCGGTGGCGTCGGTGCCGACGGCCTCGCGACAGGACGCGCCGGACAGGTAGTTCCAGCCGGTCGCCGACCCGTCGGCGGCGAGCACGTCGAACTTCACGAGGTGCACGTGCAGGCCGCACTCGACGGGCGCCTGGGCGAGGTCGAAGTCGTCGGCGGCGAACGAGCCGAGCGCGTTGTGGAACCGCCACTCGACGATGTCGCCGTGGTTGGCGCGCGGAAACGCGGGCTCGGGGTTGCCGGGCAGGGCCTCGAACGTCTCGTCGCGCACGGTCTCGTAGCCGCCGGGGCGCGGCTCCCGCACCTGGGCGCGCAGCAGCCGGTAGCGGTGCCCGCGCGGGTCGTGCCAGCCGTCGGCGTTGTAGTCGACGCGGGCGGCGCCGACCTCGAGGTCGTAGGAGATCACCCGGGGCGCGGGCAACCCTGCGGCGCGGTTCCATTCGGCGGCCAGTGCGTCGAGATCGACGAACACGGCCCCGGGGCTGCGGCCGTCGCGGCAGCCCGGCGCCATCGCCGCGTACTCCGCGGGCGAGTGCGGCGGCATGCCGAGCAGCCGGCGCCGCCCGCCGACCTGCTCCGGGTTCGGCGCGGGCGGCGGCGGTGACTTCATCGGGTAGACGCCGTCGACGAACCACGGGAAGCCCGGCAAACCCGGCTCCGGCGAGCGGGGTTCGCGTCCGGGTAGCGGCACCAGCGGCGGGCACGGGGTGCCGTCGGGGTAGGCGCGGGTGCCGTCGACGAGCCGGTCGAAGCCGCGCACGAGCCCCCACATTCCGTGGTGGAAGTGGGGATACAGGTGGCAGTGCCAGATGACGTCGCCGACGGCGTGCTGACGGCTGCCGACGCCGTACAGCGGGTCGATCGTCACGCCGGCCTGCGGGCCGATCGTGATGGAGTCGAGCAGCTGGGAGCCGAGCGGCCGCGGCCGGCCGTGCTCGTCGGTGCCGTGCGCGCCGGGCGGCGCGACGTCCTGGGGCACCGCGCGCCACTGATGCACGTGCAGGTGGAAGACGTGGGTCTCCTTGACCCCGGCGTGCACGAGCCGAAGGCGGAACGGGTCGCCGGTGTACCCGCGCAGCACGGGCGTCACCGGCTCCCCGAACAGCCAGGAGCTGTGGTGCTGCTCCTCGCCGGCGACCCGTTCGAGGTAGCGGCCGTCGGGGGTGCGGGCGGTCCAGAACTGCTCCTCGAGGTCGTCGCCCAGGCGGCTCGTCACCGCGCGCCGGTCGACGCCGACCTGCCCGCGAGGCGGGTCGGCGGGGGTGGCCTGCGCGTAGCGGCGCATGCGGTGCGGCAGCCGGTTGCCCATCGGTTCGGCGCGGTACGACAGCGGCATCGTCGTGTGCTCGCCGGCGTGCAGCGCGGAGTGCACCTCGGGCTCGTCGTGCATGAACACCGTGTATTCGCGGAAGCTGCGCGGGATCTCGTCGGAGTAGAAGTCGGTGAACGCCCGGTGTTCGGGGGTGCCGGTCGGTTCGTGCGCGGCGATGACGTCGACGTACAAGCCGGCGTCGTATCCGGTTCCGGTGAGGTCGTCCCCGGAGACGGGGTCTCGCCACGTCGTGCCGGCGGGCTCGACGATGAGGGCGCCGAACAGGCCGTGGGCGTTGGTGCCGCGTTCGGAGCCGCGCACGTCGGCGAGGTCGTTGATCGGCCAGACGCCCTCGTGGGTCGCCGCGTAGGTGAAGGTCGCCGCGTCGCCGGGGGCGATCGTCGTGTCGGGGTTGTCGGCCACGCATGCGCCGTCGGCGCATCGGACGCCCGCGCCGCCCGAGCCGGCCAGCCCGTCTCCCTGCACGTGAAAACCGAGGCGACGGTTGCGCAGGCTGTTGCGCACGTGCACGGTCACGGGCTCGTCGACGCGGGTACGCAGCACCAGCGGCTCGACGATCGGCACGGGCCGCATCGGGTTGAACCGGTCGTAGGGCGGAGCCTGATCGCCGAGGTGCTCGGGCGGCACGCGGTGGTCGTTGAGCAGGAGCCGGGCGATGCGCTCGGGCGGCAGGCCGACCCCGGTCCGCTCGCGCACGCGCTCGGCGAGGCGGTCGGCGTCGAACCGCCGCGCCGGGTCGGACTCGACGCGCGCGAACCACTGGGCGATCGCGGCGTCGAGCAGCCGCAGCTGGCCGCGCCAGTGGGCGCGCAGCGCGGCGCGCTCGGCGGGGGTCAGCGTGACGAGGCGCCGCTCGGGCTCCCAGCCGGGGGCGGCGTCGGTGTCGGCTCCGTCGCCCTGTTCGGGCGCGAGGCCGACAGGTTCGGGGACCTCGGTGGCCTCGGTGGCCTCGGGGGCGTCGGGGGCTTCGGCGGCCTCGGGGGCGTCGGGTACGCCGAGGGCGTCGAGCGCCTGCCGCAGCTCGGCGAGGGTGGCCTCGACGTTGGCGCGCACGGCGCCGGCGCGTTGGGAGCGCCGCCGGGGCCCGAGGGCGAGCCGGTCGTCGGGCTCGCCGTAGGCGGGCACTGACTCGCGCCGGATGAGGTCGGCGAGCAGCTCGACGTCCTCGTCGGGGCCGGTGCGCAGCCGGTGCAGCATCTCCTCGAGGCGGCCGAGGGCGTCGACGACGATCTGGGCGTGCTGGCGGCGCGTGTGCAGCCGCGGGAGGCGCTCGTCACCGAGCTCCCACAGCTCGCGGACCCAGTCGAGCAGTGGCACGTGCGCTGCGGGCGCGAACAGCATGCCGTTCGGGTCGTGGTCGCCCTCGCGGGTGTAGACGATCGGCATCGAGGTGGCGACGACGTGATAGGTGGTCATGGCGAGGTTCCCCTCCGGGCTGGACGTGCGTGGTCGGGACGGGCTGGCCCGCGGGTGCGGCTCAGCGCACCCCGCGGGCCCAGGGCAGGGCGGCGGGTTGCGGGCTCAGCCGATCCGCAGCCCCGGCGGCAGGGCGCCGACGAGGATGAGGGCGCCGGCGACGAGGGCGAAGCCGGCGATGACGGGCACGAGGGGGCGGGTCGCGGGAGCGAGGCGTTCGGCCGCCATGAGCACTGCGCCGGCGACCATGACCGGCAGGGCCGCGACCCCGACGGCGAGCGTGAGCACCATGAGCGCCCAGCAGCAGCCGACGCAGACCGCGCCGAACCGGGCTCCCACGAGCGCGGCCTGGGTGGCGGCGCGGTGGCGACCCGACCAGGTCGTCATCGCGATGCCGGCGGGGCTGCGGCAGGCCGTCAGGCAGGCGGTCTTCAGCGGCGTGAACTGGTACGTCCCGGCGAGGATCGCCCCCGCGCCGCTGGGCACCTGCGGGTGGGCCCGAAGCCAGACCCACTGGGCAGTCAGTGCGTCGAGCAGCGCCGCGGCGCCCAGGAGCCCGACCCCGGCGGCGGCCCACACGGCGACGAAGGCCCCGGCGCAGGCCGCGACGAGCAGCCCGGGCCGGGCGCGGCGACGGGCCAGGCGCCGCACGACGCGCAGCAGCGGGAGGGCGGGCGGCAGCATCATCGCGACGACCATGACGACCCAGCCGCCGAGCCAACGGAACGC
>JBDIAM010000178.1:0-7216 GCA_039812445.1 Piscicoccus intestinalis
AGGTGCTCGACGGGTACCCGCTGCTCGTGCAGGCGGCCTCGCTGGATCCGGACGACATCGCCGACGCCTTCGCGCGGGCCGCGCAGCTGGCTCCGACCGTCACGCCGGCGCAGCGGGCGGCGGCGCGCGAGTTCGCGACGCGCTTCGAGCGGTCGCGTCAGCTCGACGTGCTCGAGACGCACCTTCGGCGGATCGTCGGGTCGTCGCCGGCTCCCGCGCCGTAGCGGCTCCTGCTCGGCGGGATTCGGGCACCGTCGGGGCTCCTGAGGCGGGCCCGACGGATCCCGCGTGGCGGGGCGGCTTGATTCGGGCGCCGCGGGGTCGATGAGGCGAAAGTCAGCGGCAGTGTCCGACGCGATCCCGGGCGGCCGCCGTCCCCGCCGACGGGATCGCCTCGCCCCCTTGGGGATTCGTCCCTGCCAGGAGTGGATGCCCGCATGCTCGTGCACGCCCTCGCCCTCGCCCGACCCGCCCGCCGCGCGCTCGCGCTCGTCGTCGCGTGCGCGGCCCTCGCGCCCGCCTCCGCGGTCCCGGCCCTCGCGGCCCCCTCGGCACCGGCGTCCGCCGCGCGCCCGGCCCACCCCACCGCGCCCACCGGCGTCGAGGCGGGGCTGTGGCGCACACCGCGGTACGGCGTGGAGGCGGGGGTGCCGGCGGGGCTGTGGCGCTCGCCCCGGTACGGGGCCGGCGCACCGACGGGCTTGTGGCGTTCGCCGCGCTACGGGGTTCCGGGGAGCGCCCCGACGGGCCTGTGGCGTTCGCCGCGCTACGTGGTCCCGGCGAGCGCGCCGACGGGCTTGTGGCGTTCGCCGCGCTACGGGGTCCAGACCCCGCCACCGGCGGGTGACTCGCGCGCGGACACCCCGGCGAACCGGCTCCTGGGCCGCAATCGCAGCGCGACGCCGTGGTTCTCGGGGGCGTGGACGGGCGGGCACACGTCGGGGGAGCGGGCCGAGGCGTTCGGTCGCTGGCGGGGCACGCCCCTGGACGCGGTGACGACCTACCCCGACCTGTCGACGTGGGACTCGCTGGCCGATTCCCGCTGGCACATCACGACGTACGCCGACTTCCCGGGCCGCCTCGTCTACGGGCTGCCGCTGCTGCCCAAGCAGGGTCCGGGCACCCTGGCCGACGTCGCCGCCGGCCGCTACGACCACGTGTTCCGCGCGATCGCCCGCGATCTGCGCCAGACGGGCCGCGGCGATGCGATCGTGCGGATCGGCTTCGAGGGCAACGGGGTGTGGACCCGCTACGGCGGCACCGCCGCCAACGCCGCGACCTGGCGGGCGGCTTACCGCCGCGTCGCCACCGTGCTGCGCCAGACCGCGCCGAAGCTGGTGCGCAACTTCGACATCACGTGCGGATTCGCGATGCCGGGCTCGCGGGACCGCCTCGACAGCCTGACGAAGCTGTATCCCGGCGACGACGTCGTCGACCTCGTCGGCTGCGACATGTACGACGAGCACTGGACGCAGGCGCGCACGCCGCAGCAGTGGCGGATGGCGGTGCGCCCCTGGTACTCCCCGGGCATCGCCGACGTCGCCGCGTTCGCGCGCGCCCACGGCAAGGGGATGTCGATCCCGGAGTGGGGCGTGGCCGGCACCAACCGCGGCGGCAACGGTGACAACCCGTTCTGGGTGCGCCAGATGCGGGCCTGGATGCGCGCCAACGCCGACGTGCTCGTCCTGGAGAACTACTTCAACGACCGCGCGCGGACCATCCGCTCCGACCTGTGGCGCGGGCAGAATCCGGCGGCCGCGGCCGTCTACCGCGAGCTGTGGTGAGCCGCGACAGCCTCAGCCGGCGGTGCGGGAGTTGCCGCTGGCCCGCTGGGGGGTGCGCCCGAGCACGTAGCCCTCGAGGAACCCCAGCCCCCAGCCGTAGTGCATCGCCATGAACGACAGCGGCACGGTGACCGGGTCGACCGTCTCCGGGCCCCGCTGGCGCCAGGCCAGCGCGCTCGCGGCGCCGACGCCGAGCACGTAGGGGGAGTAGCCGAGGGCGGCCAGTCGCGGATGCCGCAGCGCGAGCAGGCCCAGCGCCGCGGTGCCGACGACGGCGGCGGGGGCGGCCAGGTGCCGCGGCCGGATCGCCGACGGCCCGTTCTTGCGGGCCATCGCAGCCTTGCCGCGCCCGTACCGGCGGTACTGGCGCAGCAGCGCCCCCGCGCTTTCGCGCACGTGCCAGTAGATGTGCATCTCGGGGTCGAACGCGATGCGGTGCCCGGCGCCCAGGATCCGGTGGTCGAAGTCGACGTCCTCGTTGACCAGCAGGTTCTCGTCCCACCCGCCGACCTCGCGGGCCACCGCCGTGCGGTACACCCCGAACGAGGCGTGATCGGTGAGCTGGAAGTGCGTGCCGAAGTGGTTGATCGAGTCGCCGACGCCGAACGGGCTGGACAGCGCCATCGCGACCGCGCGTCCGCTGGGCGAGGTGCTCACTCCGATGCGGATGCCGCCGACCGCCGCGAGCGCCTCGTCCTGGCGCATGTGGGCGATGCCGCGGGCGAGGTAGTCGCCGCTGATCGACGCGTGCCCGTCCACGCGCGCGACGAATTCCCCGTGGGCCGCGGCCAGCCCGACGTTGAGGGCGGCCGGGATGATGACCTCGGGGTTGTCCAGCAGCCGCACCCGCGGCTCGCGGGCGGCGATCTGACGCACGATCTGCGCCGTGCGGTCCACCGAACGGCCGTCGATGACGAGCAGCTCGAGATCGACGTCTCGCTGCCCGAGCACGGAGGTGACCGCCTCCTCGACGGACTTCTCCTCGTTGAGCACCGGCATGAGCACGCTGACGACCGGCTGAACCATCACTCACCCACTGATCGCGTAGAGGACGAAGGCGTGCGCGCGTCGTCACGCCCCCCGGAGACCGATTCGGAGCCGGGCGGCTGCGACGAGGGGATGGCCGATCTGCGCCGGTGCGCACCGCGTGGACCGCTGCGCCGCACGATGCGCGGCCGCTCGCCCCAGGGCACCGGCGACCACAGCGTCGACAGCAGGAACGCCGGCACCATGAGCGGCTGCGCCGGCGGCTGCAGCACGAGCATCGACGCGAGCACCGCGTAGGCGATCGCCGGCTCCGGACCGCGCACATAGCAGGTGAGCACGACGAACAGCAGCAGAGCGCCCGCGATGATGCCGTAGTCGTAGAAGACCTTGGCGACCGTCGGCACGAGGAGCCCGTCGACACCCGACCCCTCGACCAGCTCACGCGAGGAGCCGGCGCCGCCGCCGAAGATCACCCGCGGGAACGAGTCGACCCAGCGCGGGAACAGGTACACGTACGGCTCGAACGTGCGCAGCGCCGTCGAGGAGTTCGTCGAGGAGCCCTCGTTGAGCCGCGAGATGATGACCTGACCGACCTGCGTCGGGATGGCGATCGCCGCCAGCACCGCGCCCGGGATGAGGTACTTCTTCAGCAGGTAGCCCTGGCCGGTCAGAACCATGACGAGGAGCCCGACGAGCACGATCGCGAAGCCGGAGCCCGCGACGGTGCACAGCATGCCGATGGTCGCGACGGCGACCTTCCACGTGCGGGCCCGCGACAGCAGCCCGGCCATGATGCACAGGCCGAGCGTGAACGACATGAACGACGGCTCGAGCGCCAGCCACCCGTTCGACTTCGTCAGCGGGCTGTCGTAGAAGAACGGGTAGGCGGTGTTGAAGCCGTCGACGAGGAAGGGCGCCGGCACGACGTCCTTGAGGTAGTCGCGGTAGGGCACCCCGACGAACTGCAGCAGCAGCGGCAGTGCCGCGACGACCCCGAGCCACACCCCGATGTTCGTGATCGAGCGCAGCGCGCGCTGGAAGGTCTCCCGGCTGCGATCGACGAGCATGAAGCACGCGGGCAGCCAGATGACGATCCAGAACAGCCAGCTGTTGACGCTGATGTAGAGCTGGTTGACGAACATCACCTGCGGCAGCACGACGAAGGCGGACGCGCCGGCGGCCAGCAGCCACAGGAAGGTGCGCCGCGGCTCGATCGTCACGATGCCCAGCCGCCATCCCGCGAACAGCCACAGCACCATGAGCGGCACCGTCATCGGGATCGACAGGTTCGGCAGCGCCGAGATCCGCTGGGTGAGGAAGCTGAGCACGAACAGCCAGGTCACCCACGCGACCGGGTCGCCGCCGGCGCCGCGGTACCCGTGCCGCCCACGGCCGGTGCGCTCCTGCGACTGCGCGTCGGGGTCCGCGAAGGACCAGTCCTGCGAGTGCTGCTCCGAGGTGTCGCGGCGCTCCGGGCCGGGACGACGGACGGTCACCTCGGGCGACCCGGAGCGCTCAGCGTGCCGCGCCGACGCCGATGCGGCCGCGTCGTTCGCGGCCGCATCGAGACGTTCCGTGGACACGACGGGAGCCTCAGCCGTCGACGACGACGTACGTGCGCTCGCCGAACTGGCCCGCGTGCTCGTCGAGCCACTCGAATCGGGTCTTGTGCGGCCGCACCAGCACAATGAGCACCGAGCGCGGGTCGCGGGCGACGCGCTTGACGATCGCGCCGGACAGCGGGGTCTGCAGCACGGTGACGAGCCGCTCGCCCTCTCGGTCGTAGTGTTCGGAGCCGAACTGGGCGACGTCCTCGGTGACGTGCGGGCTGCGCCCGGCGGCCATGACGCCGGCGTTGACCGGGTCGACGAGGCTGCGCACGGAGGCGGCCGGCACCCGGACCCCGGAGAGCACGACGCGGTCGGCGCTGCCGGCCTCCATGCTCATGATCGCGGGCACGTCGCGGGCCGGGATGAACTCGAGGTTCGGGTAGAGCCGGCGCATCTCGCGCATGGAGTTCATGCGGCCGCGGCGGCCACCGAAGAGCATCGTGAACGCCAGGCCCAGCAGACCGCCTCCGATGATGCCGAGCAGGCCGAGCAGCACCGGTGAGGTCGACGTCGCGTCCTCGGCGTTGGCGGTCTGCAGCACGGTGAGCTGGCGCGACTGGGTGAGCAGGGTCTGCTGGCTACCGGCCAGCGTGCTGCCGAGCTGGTTGATGCGGGCACGCTCGGCCTGGGCGTCGCGCAGTCCCTCGGACGTGATCAACGTCTCGGTGTTGGTCGTGAGCGCGCGCAGCTCGTTCTGGAGCCGGGTCTGCGCCTGGTTGACGGCCGCCTTGGCGAGCTCGTTGGCGTCGGCGGCGGCGTTGTCGGCGGTGTCGGCGGTGACGCGCACCGCGAGCACGGTCGAGTCGGGAAGCACGAGCACCTCGGAGCGCGAGCGCATGTCGGCGCCGCTGGTGCCGCGGGCCTGACCGGCGGCGGCGTACACCTCCTGCGTCGACACCTCCGTGACGGCGTTGGTGGCCGCCCGGGTCAGCGCGTCCGGGTTGTCGCTGGTGACCTGCACGGCCAGGAGGGCCTGGGACGTCTTCGGTGAGGCGACCCCGGCCGCCAGGCCGACCCCGGCGCCCAGCACGGCGAGGATCGCGGGGATCCACCACCAGCGGCGCAGGGTCTCGATCAGAGATCGCCCCCACGGATCGACATTGCTATCGGCCACGTTGGCCACAGTTCCCCCTCGTGCACGTACGTCTGGATTCGTCGGTGCGCTGGCCTCCGGGCCCCCGCACACGGCATAGGCACCGACCGGTCAACTGTACCGACCTCGCAAACAGCCTCCAACTCGCTGCTGGACGACCGCTCAGCAGTAGCCGAGGAATTCGTGAGTCGCCTCTGAGTGAGCCAGTCGGCTGCGAGCCTACGGATCTAAGGTCCGCGTCGGGCCAATTGCCGTGTCGCGGACTCACGCCGAGGGGCGCCGAGCGTGCTGCGGGCGGTCATCGGCGCCGCATCGGGCGGCGGCCGTGGCGGCTACCGATCCGGTATCTCCCGATGTATCCAACGGCGGTGGGAGCCGGGCCGATCGAGGGTTCGTCCGGTCCGTCGGGCCCGCGAACGTGACGCTGGGCCCTCGGTGTGTCATCCTGGCCCGTGCGGGTCACCCCCCGCGACGTGTCAGTAGCCGTCACCCTGGCTTCGTTTTCAGCTGGATCGTCCCGGCTGCTCGCGTCGTGGTCCTGGTGACCCTTCGTCGTGTCCTCGTGCGCGGTGCGCGCGGTGACGCGTCGCGCGGTGCGGGGGCCGTCGATCTCCTTCGAGTCAAGACACGAGGTTTCCAGTCATGTCCGTGCTCACCGGACCCCCGTCGATGCCGTCCCCCCGTTCGCAGCCGACCGCCGACCGCGCCCTGCGCGCCATCGACGGGCTCGGCGCCCTCCTGGCCGCCGTCGAGGGCGGTCAGGTCGGGATGCGGGTCCGGCGTCCGGTACGGGACCGGGCCGACCTGGCACGGCGCTACAGCCCCGGGGTGTTCGAGGTGTGCGAGGCCATCGCCGCCGACCCGACGCTCGCGCGCCGGTACACGATGCGGGCCAACACGATCGCGGTCGTCTCCGACGGCACCACCGTGCACGGCCTCGGCAACGCCGGCCCCCGTGCGGCGCTGCCGCTCATGGAGTCGAAGGCGGCCCTGATGAGCGACCTGGGTGGCCTGAACGCGGTGCCGCTGTGCCTGGAGCCGGGGTCGGCGCCCGAGCTCATCGACGCCATCGCGCGGCTCGCGCCGTCGTTCGGGGGCATCGTGCTCGAGGACATCAGCGCCCCGCGGTGCTTCCGGGTCGAGCAGGCGCTGCAGCAGCGGCTCGACGTGCCGGTGCTGCACGCCGACCAGCACGGGACGGCGGTGGCGACCCTCGCGGCGCTGCGCAACGCGGCCCGGGTGGTCGGCAAGCGGTTCGAGGACCTGCGCGTCGTGATCTCCGGAGCCGGTGCGGCCGGCACCGCCACCGCGATGCTGCTCGTGGCGGCCGGCCTGAGCGACGTCGTCGTCGGCGACCTGCGCGGCATCGTGTCGCGCTGCCGCGACGACCTGGAGGAGCACCAGCACCGGCTGGCCGTGCGCACCAACCCGCGTCGCCTCACCGGACCCCTGGCCGCGGCGTTCGAGGACGCCGACGTGTTCATCGGGGCGTCGGGGGCGCGGCTGGCGGAGGCGCGGCTGGCGGCGATGGCCCCGCGCGCGATCGTGTTCGCGCTGGCCAACCCGCGTCCGGAGGTCGACCCGACGGTGGCCCGGCGCCACGCCGAGGTGGTCGCGACGGGCCGCAGCGACTGGCCCAACCAGGTCAACAGCGCCCTCGTCGTGCCGGGCGTCTTCCGCGGCGCGCTGGAGCACGAGGTGACGCGCGTGACGACGCCGATGCTGCTCGCGGCGGCCGACGC
>JBDIAM010000179.1:0-7167 GCA_039812445.1 Piscicoccus intestinalis
CTAGCTCGCGACCGGCACGAGCAGCAGCAGGGCCCACCAGACGCCGGGGGCGCACAGCAGCAGGGAGTCGATGCGGTCCATGATGCCGCCGTGGCCGGGCAGGATGTTCCCGAGATCCTTGATGCCGAGGTCGCGTTTGATCATCGACTCGGTGAGGTCGCCGAGGGTGGCCATGCACACGGCGACGAGCCCGACGAGAGCGCCGGCCCACCAGGCTCCGTGCAGCAGCAGCGGCACGAACAGCGCACCCATCGCCACGCACGCGGTGGCCGAACCGGCGAATCCCTCCCAGGACTTCTTCGGACTCACGGACGGCGCCATCGGATGCTTGCCGGCGAGCACCCCGGCCGCGTAGCCGCCGATGTCGCTGGCGATCGTCACGAGCACGAAGACGATGACGCGGCGGGTGCCGTCGGGCGCGGCGAGCATGAGCGCCGAGAACGCGGCGAGAAACGGGGCGTACGCGACGACGAAGACGCCGCCGACGATGTCGCGAGCGGCGTCGTCGAGCCCGCGGACCACCCGCCAGCACACGACGGCGAGGATCGTCAGCCCGAACGCGACGATGAGCGCGGCCGGACCGCCGAGGTAGGCGGCCGGCAGCATCGCCGCCGCCCCGGCCCACACCGGCACGAGCGGCACGTGGATCCGACCGGCCCGCATGCCTCCGGTGAGTTCCCACACCGCGAGCAGGATCGCGGGCGTGGCCAGCAGCAGCCAACCCCAGCGCAGCAGGGTCAGGGCCGCCAACGCCAGCCCACCGAGCACGAGCGCCACGCCGATGGCCATCGGCAGGTTGCGCCCGGCCCGGCCGGCAGGCTTGCCCGCCGGGGGCCCACCTGCCGTGGCCGGGGTCGATGTCACGTCGCTCCTTGGCGCTCGTCTGGCTGGTAGCGGATCGGGCCTGCGCTCACACCTCGAGCAGCTCGGACTCCTTGCCCTTGAGCAGCGTGTCGACCTGCTCGACGTGCTTCTTCGTCAGGGCCTCGAGCTCCTTCTCGCTGCGGGTGCCCTCGTCCTCGCCGATGTCGCCGTCTTTGACGAGCTTGTCGATGGAGTCCTTGGCGTGGCGGCGCACGTTGCGGATGGAGACCTTCGCGTCTTCACCCTTGCGGTGCACCATCTTGATGTACTCCTTGCGGCGCTCCTGCGTGAGCTGCGGCAGGATGCACCGGATCGTGTTGCCGTCGTTGCTCGGGTTGACGCCGAGGTCGGAGTCGCGCAGGGCCTTCTCGATGGCGTTCATGGAGGACTTGTCGTACGGCGTGATGAGCACCGTGCGGGCCTCGGGCGTCTGGAACGACGCGAGCTGCTGCAGCGGGGTCGGCGCGCCGTAGTAGTCGACCTGCAGCTTGTTGAACATGCCGGCGGAGGCGCGGCCGGTGCGAATGGAGGCGAAATCCTCCTTGGCGACCTCGACGGCCTTCTCCATCTTCTCCTCGGCCTCGAACATCGTCTCGTCCAGCATCCTGCCGCTCCTCAACTCCGTGCCCGCGCGAGCCCGGGTGGCTGACCCGGGCATTCGCGGACATCCTCTCAGACAGCGCCGACGCTCAGTCGGCGTATACCTCGGTGCCGATCGGTTCACCCCGCAGGGCCCGCGTGATCGACTCCTCGCCCTGCATGCCGAACACGACCATCGGCAGCCGGTTCTCCATGCAGAGGCTGAACGCGGCGGCGTCGACGACCTTCAGACCCGCCTGCAGCGCCTCGGTGTAGCCGAGCCGGTCGTACTTGCGGGCGTCCGGGTTGGTGCGCGGGTCGGAGTCGTACACGCCGTCGACACCGTTCTTGCTCATCAGTACCGCATCGCACTTGATCTCAAGCGCCCGTTGCGCGGAGACGGTGTCGGTGGAGAAGTACGGCATGCCGGCTCCGGCTCCGAAGACGACGCTGCGCCCCTTCTCCAGGTGCCGGATCGCGCGGCGCGGGATGTAGGGCTCGGCGACCTGCCCCATCGTGATCGCGGTCTGCACGCGGGTCTCGACGCCCTCCTTCTCGAGGAAGTCCGACAGCGCGAGGCAGTTCATCACCGTGCCCAGCATGCCCATGTAGTCGGCGCGGGCCCGCTCCATGCCCTGCTGCTGCAGCTCGGCGCCGCGGAAGAAGTTGCCGCCGCCGACGACGATCGCCACCTGCATGCCGTCGCGGACGGCCACCGCGATCTGGTGCGCGATGCCCTTGACGACCGTGGGGTCGACCCCGATGCGGCCGCCCCCGAAGGCCTCGCCCGAGAGCTTGAGGAGCACACGTTTGTACGCGCGGTTGTTCTGCGTCACCGGTTCGGCTTCCCTTCGTCGGCACCTGTGCAGGCGGCTGGGCACTCCGACGATTCTCACACGTCGGCAGGTGGCGCGGCGCCCGGGTGACGCAAGGGTGTGGCAGGCCAGGGCCGCGCCGTGGCCCGCCGTGGCCCGGTACGCGACGGGGCCCGCCCCTCCCCGGCGGGAGGAGCGGGCCCCGAAGCGTTCGTGCGATCAGGCTCCGACGCGGAACCGGGCGAAGCCCTCGGCCTGCGCCCCGGCCTCCTTGAGCACCGCCTGGACCTGCTTCTTCTGGTCCTTGGCGTACTTCTGCTCCAGGAGCACGTTCTCGGCGAAGTAGCCGTTGACGCGGCCCTCGACGATGCGCGGGAGGGCGGCCTCGGGCTTGCCCTCCTCCTTGGCGGTTTCCTCGGCGATGCGGCGCTCGTTGGCGACCGTCTCGGCCGGCACGTCGTCGCGGGTCAGCACCGTCGGGGCGAACGCGGCGATGTGCATCGCGACGTCGTGGCCGAGCGCGGCGTCGCCGCCGTCGTACGCGAACAGCACACCCACCTGCGGCGGCAGGTCGGGGCTGGTCTTGTGCAGGTAGGACGCGATGTGCTGGCCCTCGACCCGGGCGACGCGGCGCACCTCGATCTTCTCGCCGATCGTGGCGTTGGCGTCGTCGAGCACGGACTGCACGGTCTTGCCGTCGAGCTCGGAGGCCAGCAGGCTCTCGGCGTCGGTGGCGCCGACCTTGACGGCCTGGCCGAGCACCGTGTCGGCGAGGGCGATGAACTTCTCGCCCTTGGCGACGAAGTCGGTCTCGCAGTTGACCTCGACGAGCGTGCCGACGTTGCCGTCGACGTGCGCGGCCACCAGGCCGTTGCTGGCCGAGCGGCCCTCGCGCTTGGTGACGCCCTTGAGCCCCTTGACCCGCAGGATCTCGGTGGCCTTGCCCTTGTCGCCGTCGGCCTCGTCAAGGGCCTTCTTGACGTCGAGCATGCCGGCGCCGGTCTGCTCGCGCAGGGCCTTGATGTCGGCTGCGGTGTAGTTCGCCATGTGTCTCTTTCTCCCGAAATGGAATGTGGCTGATGCTCAGGCGCGCTCAGCGGACTCGACGGTCTCCGCAGACTCGACGGACTCGACGGTCTCGACACCGGCCACGTCCGCGGCGGCCGCCTCGGTGGCCTCCGCCACGGCGGTCTGCTCGGCGGGGTCGACGACGTCGGCCGCGGCGGTCTCGTCAGCCGCCTGCGCGACCGAGCTGGGGCCGGTCTCGGTGTCGGTCGCGGCGGCCGCCTCCTGCGAGGCCTGCTCGCCCGCCAGGAGCTCACGCTCCCACTCGGCCAGCGGCTCGGACTCCGAACCGGCCTGCTCGCCCTGCTCGCCGGAGCCGCGCTGGCTGCGGGCCATGAGGCCGTCGGCGACCGCGTCGGCGACGACGCGGGTCAGCAGCGTGACGGAGCGGATCGCGTCGTCGTTGCCCGGGATCTTGTAGTCGACCTCGTCGGGGTCGCAGTTGGTGTCGAGGATCGCGATGACCGGCAGGTTGAGCTTGCGGGCCTCGGTGACGGCCAGGTGCTCCTTCTTGGTGTCGACGATCCAGACCGCCGAGGGCACCTTGGCCATGTCGCGGATGCCGCCGAGCGTGCGCTCGAGCTTCTCCTTCTCGCGGCGCAGCACGAGGAGCTCCTTCTTCGTGCGGCCGGAGCCGGCCACGTCGTCGAAGTCGATCTCCTCGAGCTCCTTGAGGCGCTCGAGCCGCTTGTGCACGGTGTTGAAGTTGGTCAGCATGCCGCCGAGCCAGCGGTGGTTGACGAACGGCATGCCCACGCGGGTCGCCTGCTCGGCGATCGGCTCCTGGGCCTGCTTCTTCGTGCCGACGAACAGCACGGTGCCGCCGTGGGCGACGGTCTGCTTGACGAAGTCGTAGGCGTCGTTGATGTAGGTCAGCGACTGCTGCAGATCGATGATGTAGATGCCGTTGCGCTCCGTCATGATGAAGCGCTTCATCTTGGGGTTCCAGCGACGGGTCTGGTGCCCGAAGTGGACGCCGCTCTCCAGGAGCTGGCGCATGGTGACGACGGCCATGCCGAGGTCTGCCTTTCGTTGGTCCAGTTGTCGGCCGCGGCGGCGGGATTGCCTCCGGGCCCCTGGCGTCTGGACCGCACACCACCGGCGCGAACCGGACTGCGGGCGGACGGTCTCGGTGAGGCGGCAGCTGCCGCGGCACCGACGAGAGACGCGCGAATTCCTGCGGTTCGCCGGGTTCGTCTCGCGCGGCTGTCGCGGAGGCCGAACGCTGCAGACCACAGGTGTCGCCAGGATACCCGGGGCAGGGGCTCGCAATCCAATCCGTCGGGCGGCCTGCGGGGGTCGGGCGGTGATCGCCGTGCCGTGTTCACGCGTCGTTAGGCTGACCGCCATGGCCACCCCGCCCACCTCCGCTTCTCCCCTCGATTCGCAGCTCGTGAGCCGGATGCGCGGTTTCGGCACGACGATCTTCACGCAGATGTCCGCGCTGGCCAACCAGACGGGGGCGATCAACCTCGGGCAGGGCTTTCCCGACGAGGACGGGCCGGAGTCGGTGCTCGACGTCGCGGTCGCCGCGATCCGGGCCGGGGACAACCAGTACCCGCCGCTGCCGGGGGTCGTCGACCTGCGGCACGCGATCGCGCGGCATCAGCAGCTGCGGTACGGGCTGAGTGTCGACGCCGACACCGAGGTGCTCGTGACGATGGGGGCGACCGAGGCGATCGCGGCGAGCGTGCTCGCGCTGTGCGAGGCCGGCGACGAGGTCGTCATGTTCGAGCCGTACTACGACTCCTACGCGGCGGTCGTGGCGCTCGCGGGGGCGACGCGGCGCACGAGCGTGCTGCGCTTTCCGGACTTCTCCCTCGACGAGGCGTCGCTGCGAGCGGCGTTCTCGGACCGGACCCGGCTCGTGCTGCTGAACACCCCGCACAACCCGACGGGCAAGGTGTTCACGGCCGCCGAGTTGGAGCTGATCGCGCGGTTCGCGGTCGAGCACGACGCGATCGTCGTGGCCGACGAGGTGTACGAGCACCTGGTGTACGCACCGGCGCGGCACATCCCGATCGCGACGTTGCCGGGGATGGCGTCCCGGACCCTGACCATCAGTTCCGGCGGCAAGACGTTCGCGACGACCGGCTGGAAGGTCGGCTGGGTGCACGGACCCGCCGAGCTCGTCGCGGCGGTGCGCACCGTCAAGCAGTTCCTCACGTTCGCGGGCTCGGCCCCGTTCCAGCCGGCGGTGGCCGCCGGCCTGGCGCTGCCCGACGCGGTGTTCACCGACTACGCGGCGGGCCTGGCGGCCAAGCGCGACGCGCTCGTCGCGGGACTGCAGGAGGCGGGCCTGCCGGTCGCGCGGCCGGACGGCACGTACTTCGTCATCGCCGACGCCAGCGGGGTCGGCGGCTCCGACGCCGTGGAGTTCTGCCTGGAGCTGCCGCGACGGGTCGGCGTGGTCGGCGTTCCCGTCAGCGTCTTCTGCGACGACAAGGAGGCGGCCGCGGGGCTCGTGCGGTTCGCCTTCTGCAAGCGGATGCCGGTCGTGCAGGAGGCAGCGGCGCGGCTCGCGGGGCTCGCCGGCTGAGTTCGCTCTCCGAAACCGTCCACAGGGGCGGTCGCGCGGTGTCGGCCATCCACAGGCGGTCGGTCCGGCGCCGGCGCGGCCGGGCTCGGGTGATGCACGGTGGCGGGCATGCACATGGTCATCGCTCCGGTCATTCCCGTCGTGCTCGCGCTGGCGGGGGTGGTGCCTGTCGGCGCGGCGACGGCGGGCGCCACCGGCTCCGTCGCGACGGCGGTGCGGGCGGCGGTCGTCGCACGCGATGTGGTCCGGGCGGTGCCGCGGCCGGGCTGGCAGCCGCCGCTGGCCAAGAACCCGGTGGTCGGGCGGCCGTTCGATCCGCCCGCCGAGCGCTGGGGCCGGGGTCACCGGGGAGTCGACCTGCGGGCCCGACCCGGCGCCAAGGTCGTCGCGCCCGCGAACGGCGTCGTGGTCTTCGCGGGCCGCGTCGGCAAGAAGCCCACGCTGTCGATCCTGCACGCCAACGGCGTGCGCACGACGTACGAGCCGGTCATCGCCACCGTCAAGGTCGGCCAGCCGGTCGGCCGGGGCGCGGCCGTCGGTCGGCTCGCCCCCGGGCACTGCCCACCCGGGTCGTGTCTGCACTGGGGCGCCCGCCGCGGCGGGGAGTACCTCGATCCGTTGAGCCTGCTGCCGCAGCTCAGTCCCGTGCTGTTGCCGCAGGGGTGAGGTTGTTGTTGCAGGGGTGAGGTTGTTGCCGCAGGGGTGAGCCGGGAGGCCGCGTTGTGGCCGGGTCGGCGGGCGGTTCGGCCGATCAGGGCGCGGTCGGCCAGGGCCAGGCGGTGCAGCCGCCGAGGCTCTTGGTCTGTTGGATCATGACCAGCGCCCGGCGCCCGGCTCCGGGGCAGCTGCGATGGCCGTGCCCGAGCGCGTGCCCGACCTCGTGGTTGACGAGGTAGATGCGGTAGTTCGTGATGTCGTCGCCGTAGGTGTCTGCCCCTTGGGCCCAGCGGCGCACGTTGAGCAGCACCTTGCCGTCGGCGTGGCACGACAGGGTGCCACCCGTGCGCAGCGGCAGGCAGCGCCGGTCGACGTACGCGGGGCTGCCGAGCACGATGCGCACCTGCGCCGACTCGCCCTTGGCCCGCTCGGCCGGGGTGACGTTGACGAAGTGCACGCCGTCACGCTCCTCCCAGCCGCGAGCGTCGGTGAGTACGGCCCGCACGGTCCGCGCGAAATGCTCCTGCGGCACGCCGAGCCCGTCCTCGATCTCGACGGTGTACCGGACGGTGCGGCCGGTGCGGGTCGAGTCGGAGCCGGGCAGCGCGAGCACCGTCGTCTCTCCGTCGCCGGAGGCGGGAATCGCGG
>JBDIAM010000180.1:0-7131 GCA_039812445.1 Piscicoccus intestinalis
CCAAGTTTCCCCTGCTGAGCAGGCACTTCGGTGCTTCTACGCGCCGCCCACACCCAAACCGCGTGAACGATCCGGGCCAGAGCCGGCGAAGAAGTCGAGGATGACCGCGTCGGGTGAGTTGTTCGCCCACTTCACGAGCTGCCGGATGAGGCGGATCGGCTTCTTACCGTTGGCGAAACCGACTCCACCCTCACGAGAGACCGTGCCCATGTCCTGATGGAAGCCGCGCCAGAGATCGCCGCGGATCACAGTGCGACCGAGCTTGCCGCTGTTCTCGTCGGGCACTCGATAGTTTCGGCGGAGCGTGTAGACCTAGTTGATCGTGCCACTCTTCAGCCTGGTCACGTAATACGTCCGGTGGTCGGCTTCGACCTCTATCCACCCGCGTACCGGAGCATCGACGTGCTTCACGGACACGGGAGGTGTGTCTCGCCGCGCGATGTGATCGAGGTTGGCCTCGACGAATGCGTTGGCGGCATCGGAGAACGCGAGCAGGCGATCCATTACCTGAGCGCCGATGAACTTGCCGTCCTTACGCACCAGCTTGGCTGCATCGATGTCCACCCGCACAGCCGGGTCAGCAGCCAGCTCATCGTAGAAGCTCGTGATGGTGCCGTCATCATTGAGCCAGAGCGAGTAGTCCTTGTCCCACCCTTTGACTGAGTCGTACAGCGGGGTATGCCGAACTTCCGTGTCGAACGCGGGCGACTTTCGGTAGATCAGGACGTACTCGACGTTCTTCACGATCGTGCCCTGCTGAGCGTTCGTGGTCTTGGGGCCAGAGGTCGTCGACATCTCGACGGCCAGCTGAGCGACATGGTTATCGACGCCGAAGATCTGCTCCATCAGCATCCGCAGGCGATGCTGCTCGTCGTCTCCAATCGAGACCATGATCGCGCCGCTCGGCTTCAGCAGCTCGCGGGCCACTCGCAGTCGACGCTCCATGAATGCCAGCCACTTCGAATGCTGGTAATCATCGTCGTTGTCCACGTAGTCGTCGTTGTACAACCAGGCGAACTTCCCACCCGTGTTGTAGGGCGGATCGATGTAAATAAGATCAACTGACTCCTGATGCGTGTACGTCAGCATCTCGAGCGCGTGGAAGTTCTCGGCGTTGATGACTGTGTGGAAGGGCTTGCAGTCCGTGTGCTCGACGCGGTCGGTCTCGACGAGACCGGGGTAGATGCGGTCGCGGAACTCCGCGACGACCACGAGCGCTTCGTCGATCACGACCTGAGTCTCGGGTTCGACGGCGTCCAGCTCGACCAGATGAGCGAAACGCTGTCCCTCTGCCCTCTGGATCCGGGCGACCCGCCAAAGCCGGTGATCTCCCGGACCGAAGTCGCCTCGAGGCGGCAGTACCCGCACCTTGTCGCCGCGGCGGACTGGTCGGCCGGGGAGTTCGATGGCCTCAGGCTGGTGCTGTTCGAAGACCAGCCCGAAGGAACGGCGCTTGGTCAGCGCGGCGATCTCCGCCTCGAGGTCCGCACTGAGCTGCGGATCTACCTTCTGCGCCTGCCTGAGCAGCTCGGTTAGCCTTGACACGACTCACTTTCCTTCTTTGCGCCGGAAAAGGGAATCGTGCCCTACTTCTTCCCGCTCCCAGATGGCCCTCCATGCCGGAACTCGACCACGTCGCCGTCCGCCATGACGTAGTCCTTGCCTTCCATGCGCACCTTGCCGGCGGCCTTGGCGTCGGCCATGGAGCCGGCGGCGACGAGGTCGTCGTAGGAGACGATCTCGGCCTTGATGAAGCCCTTCTGGAAGTCGGTGTGGATGACCCCGGCGGCCTGCGGGGCGGTCCAGCCCTTGCGGATCGTCCAGGCCCGCGATTCCTTCGGCCCCGCGGTCAGGTAGGTCTGCAGGCCGAGGGTGCGAAAGCCCTTGTGCGCCAACTGCTCCAGCCCCGGCTCCGTGACGCCGACCGACTCCAGGAGCTCGGCCGCCTCCGCGTCGTCGAGCTCGGCGAGGTCCATCTCGAGCTTGGCGTTGAGGAAGATCGCCTCCGCGGGCGCGACGAGCGCCGACAACTGTCCCTGCAGCGCCTCGTCGGTCAGCTGGTCTTCGTCGACGTTGAAGACGTAGAGGAACGGCTTGGTCGTCATGAGCCCCAGCTCGCGCAGCCGGGCCAGGTCGATGCCGCGCTCGCCGGCCTTGGCGAACAGCGTGTGACCCTCTTCGAGCACCTGCTGGGCCGCGAGCGCCACGTCGTAGTCGGCCTTCTCGACCTTCTTGCCCTTGACCTCCTTCTCCAGCCGCGGCACCGCCTTCTCCAGCGTCTGCAGGTCGGCGAGGATCAGCTCGGTGTTGATCGTCTCGATGTCGCCCGCCGGATCGACCTTGCCGTCGACGTGCGCGACGTCGTCGTCGACGAACGCCCGGATGACCTGGCAGATCGCGTCGGCCTCACGGATGTTCGCGAGGAACTTGTTGCCCAGGCCCTCGCCGGTGGAGGCACCCCGCACGATGCCCGCGATGTCGACGAAGGAGACTGTGGCCGGCAGGATCTTCTCGCTCTTGAAGATCTTCGCCAGCACGTTCAGGCGCGGGTCGGGCAGCGGCACGACACCGACGTTCGGCTCGATCGTCGCGAACGGGTAGTTCGCGGCGAGCACGTTGTTCTTCGTCAGGGCATTGAACATGGTGGACTTGCCGACGTTGGGCAGTCCGACGATTCCGATAGTGAGGGCCACGGGGTCAGGAGTTTACCGGCCGGGCGGCGCCGCCCCGGACCTTCCCCGGCACAGCCGGCCGGCCCCGCTACTCCCCGGGCCCCGGGGACGACTCCCCCGGCTCGGTGGCGGTCGCGTCACCCGAGTCGGGTGCCCAGCCGGGGCGCGGCAGCGCCGCGAGTTGGCGTGACTGGGCCACGAGCCGGCCGGTCGAATCCCAGATCCGCGCGTCCTCCTCGAACAGACCACCCGCGACGGTCTCGCTGCGGCAGTCGACGAACACCCAGCCCGGAGCCGGTCGGGCCCGCACGTGCGCGGTCAGCTCGAGCGTCGGCGCCCAACCCCGCAGGCCCAGGTCGAAGGTGACCGGAGGCAGCGCGTCGAGCGCCATGAGCAGCGAGATCGTGTCCATGGGCCGGCCGTCGGCGAACCGCAGCCACCCCCGCATCCGGCCCTGCCGCGACGGCTCGCCGACCGCCCAGCCGACGCACGCCGGGTCGAGCCGCAGGTCGAGGCGCTCCATGAGCGGCGGCCGGAAGTCCGAGCGGGCCCGTCGGGTGTCGACGCACTCCTGCGGGGCCGGCGCCGGCGGCATCGGGGGCATGCGATCCGCGGAGGCGGTCTCGTCCAGTTCGCCGAAGGTGGCCATCGCTCGCAGCCGCTCGACCTCTCCCTCGGATCCCTCGCGCGGCTGGGTCACGCTGACCTGGGCGGTGGTCATCGTGCGGCCGGCTCGCAGCACCTGCGTGTCGGCCAGCCCCGGTCCCGGCAGCGTGGCCGACAGGAAGTAGGCGCTGAGCACGAGCGGATCCGGGTGCCGGCCTCCGGACAGGTGCTCGCGCAGGGCCGTCGCCGCGAGCGACATGACCACCCCGCCGTTGACCGCCCGGCCGATGAGCCAGCCCGGCGTGAAGTCGCACCGGGCCCGGCCCGGCTCCAGGAGGGTCAGCCGCATCGCGTCGTCGAATTCGCTCACGTCAGCCTGCCTATCACGCGGCTCGGCGGATGCCGAGCTTTCGGGCCCGCGGGCCCGCTGACCTGCGTCGTCGACGTCGGTCGGCCGCGCCTGAGGAGTCTTGTCGGTGGTCGATGACACGGTGTTGCCATGACCACGACCGTGTTCGTCTCAGCCCTCCTCGCGGCGCTGCTCATCGGCGCCGCGCTCGGCGCGATCCTGACTCGCGCGCTCGTCGGCGCCCGATACGCGGCCGACCTCGCGGCGGGTGATGCCGAGCGCGCGGGATTGCGAGAGCGGCTCGACGAGGCGGCCGCGCGCGCCGACGCGGGGGAGGCGCGCGCCATGACGCTGGCGCCGTTGGCCGCGACCTTGTCGCGGGTCGAGCGGCAGGTCAGCGTGTTGGAGCGCGACCGGGTCGAGCAGTACGGCGAGCTCGGCGAGCGCCTCGGGGAGGTCACCGCCTCCACCCGGGCGTTGCGGGATCAGACGGCGAGCCTGGCGGGCTCGCTCAACGCCTCCACGGTGCGCGGACTGTGGGGCGAGACGCAGCTGCGGCGGGTGCTGGAGTCGGCCGGCATGCTCGCGCGCTGCGACTTCGACGAGCAGGTTCGGGCGGTGAGCCGGCACGAGGCGGCCGTGCGGCCCGATGTCGTCGTGCGGCTGCCCGGCGACAAGGTGCTCGTCGTCGACGCCAAGGCGCCGCTGAGCGCCTTCCTCGAGGCGCAGCAGCCCGACCTGTCGTCGTCGCAGCGCGAGGGCAAGATGCGTTCGCACGCCGCGGCGCTGCGCCGCCACGTCGATGCGCTGGCCGCCAAGGACTACTGGTCGGCGTTCGACGAATCGCCCCGGCTGGTGGTGTGTTTCGTGCCGAGCGAGGCGGTGCTGGCGACCGCGATCGAGCACGATCCGGAGTTGTTCGAGTCCGCGCTGCGGCGGCACGTGGCGCTGGCCTCCCCGGCCACCCTGCTCGCGCTCATGCGCACGGTCGCGCACACCTGGCAGCAGGAGTCGCTGGCCGCCAACGCCCGCGAGCTGCTCGTGCTGGGTCGCGAGCTGCACGAGCGGCTCGCGACACTGGGCGGTCACGTCACGAAGATGGGCGCCAGCCTGCGGCGCAGCGTCGAGACCTACAACTCGATGGTCGGCACGCTGGAGACCCGGGTGCTCGTCACCTCGCGCCGCATGCACGAGCTCGACCTCGCCGCGGAGCCGGTGCCCGCTCCCCCGCCGCTCGAGGCCACCCCGCGGCCGCTGACGGCCGCCGAACTCATCGACGACGGTTTCGGCCCTCTCGACACTCACGATGGCCTCGATGCGCTCGACGCGCTCGACGACGGACGGCGGGGCCGTGACGCACGGCACCTGCGGGACACCGTGACCGACGGGGGTGCTCGCCTGAGGGCCGACACCGAAGCCGATCCGAGGGCCGACCCGAGGGCCGACCCGAGGGCCGACACGGGGTGAGGCGGCAGCCGGAGCGCGGGCCGACCCGAATGGTGGACCAGCGGCGTTCGTCGGCCCCTCGGCTCAGGCCGCGACCGGCACCGCGGTCAGTGAACGCACGACGGAACGCACGGCCTCCAGGGCCGGAAGGTCGAGGTGCTCGCCGAGCACGGCGCCCGAGGAGCCGAGCCCGGCAGCCCGGTCTTCCACGGAGGCGCCCGCGACCGTGAGCACCTTGACGGCGTCCTCGCGGGCCCACTGCGCGCCCCGGGGCGACGGGCTCACGCTGAGCACGGCGGTCCGCAGCCCGTCGAGGGAGCTGGCCCCGCGCGGCCGGGACGCCCAGTCGATGGCGTTCTTCAACACGCCCGGCAGCGACCCGTTGTACTCAGGAGTCACCACAAGCAGGGCGTCGGCCGCCGCCACCTGCGCACGGAACGCGGCGACCGGCTCCGGCAGGGTCTCGGATCGGTCGAGATCTTGGTCGTAATGGGGCAGCAGGCGCGGCAGTTCACTGACCTCCACCGTCACGTCCTCCCCCAGCTCCGCCGTCGCGGCCTCGGTGAGACGCCGGCTCGAGGAGCCCTCGCGCAGGCTACCGAGCAACACCAGAACGTTCACAGGACAATGCCTTTCGGTTCGCGCACCCGTCGAACGAGAGCGCTTGGTCAAGTCGTTGACCATCCTGCTCCCCGCTCAGCGAAATAGTCAAGTCGCTGACTATCGGCGTATCCTGACGAGCATGGGAGCCACGACAACGACGCCGAGTTCGGCCCCGCCACGCCAGGTGGGCCCTGTAGGCACGATCGGCCAGGTAGGCCCGATCGACCAGGTAGGCCAGGCCGGCCCGCCGCTGACATGTGACGCCGCGACAGACGACCAGATCCCTCTGGTCGCGCTGCTCGGCAAGGCGCACGACGCGTTCGCCGCGGAGTTCGACGAACTCATCGCCCGCAGTGACGTTCCCGGGCTCTCGCTCGCCCACTACCGGAACGTTCTGCGCCACCTCGACGACGAGCCCCTGCGCGCGAGTCAGATCGTCGGCCGCTGCGGTGTGACCAAACAGGCGGTGAGCCAGCAGCTCACCCAACTCGACGCCGGCGGCTACATCGTGCTGCGGCCCGACCCCAGCGACGGCCGCGCGCGCCTCGTCGAACTCACCGACGCCGGGCGCCGAGCGCGGGCCACGGTGCAGGAGTGCTGCGCGGTCATCGAGCGGCGTTGGGCGCACCTGCTCGGCGGCTCCGACGACGCGGCCCTCCGCAGGGCGCTGGCGACGATCTTGGACAACCGCCGCTCCCCCGACTGCTGAGCCCGCCGCCCCTCGGTACCGACCTGAGCCCGCCGGCCTCCGTGCCGACCTGAGCCAGTCGGCCGCAAGTGCCGGTCTCAGTGCAGGTGGGTCGCGGCGTCGTGCCGCACCTTGTCGGAGTCGGTCTGCCCGCGGGCCTTCATCTCGCGCCGCAGTTCGTTGGGCAGGGCGAACAGCAGGCTCTCTTCGGCCGCGACGATCGGCTCGACATCGCCGTAGCCGCGCTCGGCCAGATAGGTCAGCACGTCACGCACGAGCACCTCCGGCACCGAGGCACCGCTCGTCACGCCCACCGTCTCCACGCCCTCGAGCCAGGCGTCGTCGATCTCGTCCGCGTAATCGACGAGATGCCCACTGCCGGCGCCGTGTTCGAGGGCGACCTCGACGAGCCGCACCGAGTTGGAGGAGTTGCGCGACCCGACGACGAGCATGAGGTCGGTGCGCGGCGCCATCGCCTTGACCGCGAGCTGGCGGTTCTGCGTCGCGTAACAGATGTCGTCGCTCGGCGGATCCTGCAGCGCGGGGAATCGTTCGCGCAGGCGGCGCACCGTCTCCATGGTCTCGTCGACCGACAACGTGGTCTGGGAGAGCCAGACGACCTTCTCGGGGTCGCGGACCTGCACGTTGTCCACGTCGTCGGGGCCGTCGACGATCGTGATGTGCTCGGGCGCCTCGCCGGAGGTGCCGACGACCTCCTCGTGGCCCTCGTGGCCGATGAGCAGGATGTCGAAGTCGGAGTCGGCGAA
>JBDIAM010000181.1:0-7016 GCA_039812445.1 Piscicoccus intestinalis
ACATCATGACCGCCATCCAGGGCATCACCGGTCAGGAGCCGGCCGGCATCTACAACGAGCGCCCGGTCGCGCACTGAGCGACGGTCACGAACTGAGCGACGGTCACGAACTGAGCGACAGTCACAAAGCCGTGCGTCCCGGAGTCGGTCAGTCGCCGAGCCGCAGGTCGCGCCAGGCGCGGCGGGTCGCCAGGCCACCCGCGAGGCCCGCGGCGACCGGCAGGGCCAGCATCGCCGCGGGGGTGCCCGTGCCCGGCGTGGCCCACAGCACCGGCACCGCCCACGGCAGGTAGGACCCGAGCCCGAAGCCTGCGGCGACGTTGGTGACGACGACGAGACCGAGCGCGGCGGCGATGCCGGCGAGGTAGCCGCGCCAGCGGGTGGCGACCCACATGACCGGCAGCGCACTGGCTCCCAGGAGAACTGCGGTGAGCCACACGACGGCCGCGCAGGCCGGCGCGCCGTTCAGGGGCAGGCCGAGCGCCACGCCCCCGATCGCCAGGACCGCGGCCTCCGCGAGCGCGAGCAGTGCCACCCACGCCAGCGCGACGGTCATCTTGGCGTCCGCGATCGTCGTGAGCCGGGGCGGAATGGCGAACAGGCCGACGACGGTGCCATCGGTGAACTCCCGGCCGACGACCCAGGCCATGACGACACCGGCTCCCAGGAGCATGGTGACGCCGACCGACATGGCCCCCAGCCCGGTGTATCCGGCCCACGCGGAGGCGGTGACGAGGGCCGTCGCCTTGCGGCCCAGCACAGTCTCGCCGGACGACCCGGCCGCCGCGAACCCGCCGATCGTCGTCACCGCGACCAGCGCGAAGCCGGCGACCGTGGCGATTCGGGCCACCGGCGAGCGGGTGAACTTTCGGCCCTCGACGACCAGCGCCGTCCGCGCCGACGCCCACCACAGCCGCGTCAGCGCGACGCCACCCGTCGCGCAGTGGCTCAAGGGCCGACGGCCTGCCCAGGTCCGCGAGGGACGCTGGCCCCGCCGGGTCCGCAAGGTCCGCGAGTAGCGGCCGGTCCGCCGCCGGCCCGTCATCGTTGCTCCGAAAGCGCCCGGTCGGCGGCGAGGATCGTGTCGAAGAAGGTGCGCTCCAGGTCGGGACCGTCGGGCGTGAGGCTGTCGACGACCCGGCCTCGGTGCAGCACCTCGACCCGATCGGCGACGCGCGCGAGCTCGTCGAAGTGGTGACTCGTCACGAGCACGGCCCCGCCGCGTGCGGTGGCCTCGGCGAGCAGACCGCGAAGGGCGACGACCGCCAGGGGGTCGAGCCCGTTCGTGGGCTCGTCGAGCACGGCGAGCGCGGGCTCGTGGGCGAGCGCGCCGACCAAGCCCACCTTCTGCCGAGTGCCCAGCGACAGCCGGCGCACGGGGGTGTCCAGCCAGCGGTCGAGGTCGAGGTCGTGCGCCATCCGCGCCGCGACCCGGCGCCACCGGTCCAGCTGGGCGCCGCCCAGGCGGGCGCCGCACTCGAGGTTCTCGCGGGCGGTCAGTTCGGGGTAGCAGGCGGGGGTCTCGACGAGGTGACCGACCCGGCTCCACACCGCTCGCGGCGCGCGCGTCAGGTCGTGCCCGAGAAGGCGGGCGTGGCCGGCGCCCGGCGGGAGCATACCGAGGCAGACCCGCAGGGCCGTCGTCTTGCCGGCACCGTTGAGCCCCACCAGTGCCCGGCACTCGCCGGCATCGACCGTCAGGTCGAGGCCGGCGAGCACCGGCCGGCCACGGAGCACGACACCGATGCCGGCGAGCTGCAGCGCGGCGCTCACGACGTCTCCTCGAGGAGGCTGAGCAACCCGGCTCGCAGGCCCGCCGCCGGGTCGCTGTGCGCACCGTCGGCGGCCCACGTGAGTAGGATCGCGGTCGCGGCCCCCATCGTCGCGGCTGCCGCCGCACGGGCGGCCAGCGCCCCGGACCCCGCGGCCCCGGCCGCGAGCACCCCGCCAGAACCCCCGCCAGAACCCCCGCCGAGGGACGACCCGAGAGCCGAGCCGAGAGCCGCCGCGATGGCCTCCTCGGTCGCGAGGGAGGCGGCCCGCACGGCCGCCCGCAGCGACGGCGTCGAGGCCGCGAGCATCACCCGCTCGCGGAACTCCACCGACTCCAGTTCGCCGCGGGCCGCGTCGTCGTCGAGAGCGGCGACCAGGCCGTGGACGGCGCGACGCAGCGGCGCCCACTCCCGCGGCTGGGCGGCGACCGCCGCCGCGATGACGGGGTCGAACAGGTCGGCGACGACGACCGCTTCCTTGGTGGGGAAGTGCCGGAAGAACGTCATGTGCGAGACGTTCGCGGCGCGCGCGACCTGCGCGACGGTCACGGCGTCGTAGCCCCGCTGGCAGAACATCGCGAGCGCGGTCCGCCGCAGCGCCTCGCGGGTGTCGTGAGCACCTGGCATAGCGCTATGTTAGTCACTAACTGTTAGTCGGTAAACCGAACGCGAGTGCTGTCGCCGCCGGGCGGTCGGGGATCTGCGCGCCCGGGCTGCGGCCCGCCTGTGCATCGACCACGTAGGCTGGCACACGTGTATGAAGGCGCGGTGCAAGACCTCATCGACGAACTGGGCATGCTGCCCGGCATCGGTCCCAAGAGCGCCCAGCGCATCGCCTTCCACCTCCTTCAGGCCGACGAGGCGGACGTCAAGCGGCTCGTCGACGCGCTCGTGGAGGTCAAGTCGAAGGTGCGGTTCTGCGAGACGTGCGGCAACGTCGCGGAGTCGGAGCAGTGCCGCATCTGCGCCGACCCTCGCCGCGACGCCACAGTGATCTGTGTCGTCGAGGAACCCAAGGACGTCGTCGCCATCGAACGCACCCGCGAATTCCGCGGCCGCTACCACGTGCTCGGCGGCGCCATCAGCCCGATGGACGGCGTCGGCCCCGACGACCTGTCGATCGCGCAGCTGTTCTCCCGCCTCGCGGACGCCTCGGTCTCCGAGGTCATCATCGCGACCGACCCCAATCTCGAGGGGGAGGCGACGGCCACCTACCTCGTTCGCGCGCTGAGCACCCTCGGGGTGCGGATCTCGCGCCTGGCCTCCGGCCTGCCGGTCGGCGGTGACCTGGAATACGCCGACGAAATCACCCTCGGCCGAGCCTTCGAAGGTAGGAGGTTGCTCAATGCCTGACTCACCCGACGCCCCTGACGCTCCTGACGCCCCCGACACTCCCGGACTGCCCGGCATTCCCGCGGAAACGGAGATGATCGACAGCGATCTCGCGCTGCTCGCCGACGAGACGGCCGGGGAGGCGCGCGCGTTCCTCACGCTCGTGCGGCAGGTCGCCGCGGGCGAGTCGCCCGACATCGCGATCCCCATGCTGCTGCTCGCGGTCTCGCAGGTGCTCGTCACCGGCGCCCGGCTCGGCGCGATCACCGACGTCGTGCCGGCTCAGCGCTTCGAGCCCGACCTCGGCAGCGACGAGGACGTCGAAGACCTGCGCAACGATCTCGCCGCGCTGCTGACGGGCCTCGACGAGTACGTCGAGGTCGTCGACCCGCTGACGACGGGCCAGGTCAGCGGCGGTCAGATCTCCGGCGACATCGCCGACATCGCGGCCGCTCTCATGCACGGGCTGCGCCACCACACCGACGGCCACATCAGCGAGGCCCTGTGGTGGTGGCAGTTCAGCTACCTGTCGTCGTGGGGCGCCCGGGCGGCGAGCGCGCTGCGCGTGCTGCAGTCGGTGATCTCGCACATCCGGCTGGACGCCGATGAGGACGTCGTCGCCGAGGCCCAGTTCGACGCCCTGCACGGAGCCTGACCGGTCGCCGGTCCCGGCCGATCGGGCGATCGGTCCGGCGCCGGCGACGAGCTGGATCTGTCGTCGGCGTTTCGCGATTCGAGAGCCCGAAGGGCCGGATGGTGACCGGACTAGACTTCACGCGGAGTCTGTCCCCGGATCGATGCGGAGTGTTCTGTGAGCCTGGTCGTGCAGAAGTTCGGCGGTTCCTCGGTCGCCGATGCCGAGAGCGTCAAGCGCGTGGCCCGGCGCATCGTCGAGACCCGCCGGGCCGGCAACGACGTCTGCGTCGTCGTCTCGGCGATGGGCGACACGACCGACGACCTGCTCGACCTCGCGCAGCAGGTGAGCCCGCTGCCTCCGGCCCGCGAGCTCGACATGCTGCTCACCGCCGGCGAGCGGATCTCGATGGCGGTGCTGGCGATGGCGATCAACGCGCTCGGGCACACGGCGCAGTCGTTCACCGGCTCCCAGGCCGGGGTCATCACCGACGAGGTGCACGGCAAGGCCCGCATCATCGACGTCACCCCCGGGCGCATCCGCAGCGCGCTGGACGCCGGGCACGTCGCGATCGTCGCCGGGTTCCAGGGCGTGAGCCAGACGACGAAGGACGTGACGACGCTGGGCCGCGGTGGCTCGGACACGACCGCCGTCGCGCTCGCGGCCGCCCTGCACGCCGACGTCTGCGAGATCTACACCGACGTCGACGGCGTGTTCACCGCCGACCCGCGGATCGTGCCGGCGGCGCGGCGCCTCGACCGCGTCTCCACCGAGGAGATGCTCGAGCTGGCCGCCAACGGCGCGAAGATCCTCATGCTGCGGTGCGTGGAGTACGCCCGCCGCTACGACATCCCCATCCACGTGCGTTCGTCGTTCTCCCACAAGGACGGCACGCTGATCACCGACAAGCCAGCAGCAGAAGGAGAAGCCGTGGAGGCGCCCATCATCGCCGGAGTCGCCCACGACCGCAGCGAGGCCAAGGTCACCGTCGTCGGCGTGCCGGACAGCCCCGGCAAGGCCGCGCACATCTTCCGGGTCGTCACGGAGGCCGAGGCCAACATCGACATGATCGTGCAGAACGTCTCGGCCGTGGAGACGGGTCGCACCGACATCTCCTTCACGCTGGCGAAGACCGACGGTCAGCGGGTCGTGCAGGCGCTCGACCGGGAGCGCGAGGCGATCGGCTTCGAGTCGCTGCGCTACGACGACCACATCGGCAAGCTGTCGCTCGTGGGCGCCGGCATGCGCTCCAACCCGGGCGTCAGCGCGACGTTCTTCCGGGCGCTGTCGGACGCGAACGTCAACATCGAGATGATCTCGACCTCCGAGATCCGCATCTCGGTCGTGACCCGCGACGACACCCTCGACGAGGCCGTGCGCGCCGTGCACACCGCCTTCGGCCTCGACTCCAGTGACGGGGAGGCGATCGTCTACGGAGGCACCGGACGATGATGACCGAACGCAGCAAGCCCACGTTGGCGGTGGTGGGAGCCACCGGCGCCGTGGGCTCTGTGTTGCTGTCGGTGCTGTCCGAACGGCACGACGTCTGGGGTGAGATCCGGCTCATCGCGTCGCCGCGCTCGGCCGGAGAAGTGCGCCAGGTGCGCGG
Source organism: Piscicoccus intestinalis (assembly GCA_039812445.1). GTDB lineage: Bacteria > Actinomycetota > Actinomycetes > Actinomycetales > Dermatophilaceae > Kineosphaera > Kineosphaera intestinalis_A. The sequence continues at coordinate 5,347 of JBDIAM010000181.1, forward strand.
TGAGGATGTCGCGGTGCGCGAGCTCACCGACTCCGCGTTCGACGGCGTCGACGTCGCGTTCTTCGCGGTGCCGCCGGACGTCGCGTCCCACTGGGCGCCGATCGCGACGCACCGCGGGGTCGTGGTCGTCGACTGCTCCCCGGTCTTTCGCACCCAACACGACGTGCCGCTGGTCGTGGCGGAGCAGAACCCCGCGCAGGTGCGCAACCGCCCGCGCGGCATCATCGCGAGCCCGAACTGCACGACGCTGACGATGATGGACGCGCTGTTCCCGCTGCATGCCCAGTGGGAGCTCAGCGAGCTCGTGGTGGCCTCCTACCAGGCCGCCTCCGGAGCCGGTCAGGCCGGCGCGCAGCGGCTGTACGCCGAGGTCGACGCGCTGGCGCACACGCCCGGGGTGGGCACCCACACCGGCGGCGTGCGGCGCCGCGTGGCCTCGCTGCTGCCCGACGACTCACCGTTCCCGGCGGCGTTGGCGTTCAACGTGGTTCCCTGGGTCGGCGACCTCGGGCAGGAGAACTGGAGCACCGAGGAGGAGTCGGTGCGCGAGGAGACCCGCAAGCTGCTCGGCAGCCCGCACCTGCCGGTGTCGGCGACGTGCGTGCGGGTGCCGGTCGTCAACGGGCACTCCCTCGCGGTGCACGCGACGTTCCACAAGCGCGTCAGCGTCGGGCAGGCCCGGCGGGCCCTCGTCGAGGCGCCCCGGGTGGTCGTGCTCGACGACCCGGGCAGCGGCGAATGGCCTACTCCCACCGATGTCGTCGGCTCTGACCCGACGTTCGTCGGCCGGATGCGGCAGGCGCCGGGGGCTCATCACACGCTCGACCTGTTCATCTGCGGCGACAACCTGCGCCAGGGCGGGGCGCTCAACCTCGCCCAGATCGGCGAGCTCGTCTGCGCCGACCTCACCGACGGCCTGTGAGCGCCCGGCGCTAGGGGAGGTGAGGTGCGGCCAAGTCAGGCGGCGCCTGCCCGTCTCGGTGGCCCCGCTGTGGCCGGTCGTCATCGACGGGCACGACCTCGAGTCGGCGGCCGTCGATGAGCGCGTCGATGGCGTTGCGCTGCGCCTCGCTGAACTTGGAGGTCACCACGGCAGCTCCCCGATGAGCAGGACCGTGGGGCTGGCAGCGACCTCGGTCAGGAAGCCAGTGCGCTTCCGGGCCTCCGTCGGGCTCAGGATGGTCGGGTTGACTGGCCGCCCGATCTGCTCCTGCACGGTGTCGAACGCGTCATGGACGGCGTCGACATCGGGGGCGCCGACGACCATGAGATCGACGTCCTGCGGCGGCGGCCCGGGAATACCGCTCATGCGCGCGGCGAAGGATCCGTAGATGAACGCTGCGGTGATCCCTTCGAGCGGCCGCAGCGCTTCGGTGAGCAGCACCTTCGGGCCCGCGCTGACCAGGAGGATCTGTCGCAGCGGCTCCACGAGGGGACTGTCTGGGTTGGCGCGCACGAGCCGGGAGCGCCCCACCTGACGCTCGCGCAGGATGCCCGCATCGAGCAGCCGCTCGCCCTCGCGATGAACCGTCGCGTAGGCCAGGTCGACACGCGTCGCGAGGTCGGAGAGGCTGAGCTCGTCCCCGGTGAGCAGGAGCTCGGCGAGAAGGCGCGCCTGACCGTCCGACCGGAAGATCGGGGCGAGGAGGGGCGCCTCAGTTCTCATATAA